>JAEWHZ010000086.1 GCA_023387585.1 Pseudomonadota bacterium | reverse complement strand
GCCGCATCCTTGTTGTCGACGACGACGCCGATCTGCGCCAGACGCTGAGCGAACAGCTGGCTGCCCAGCCCGAATTCGCCGTCGAGGATGTCGAATCCGCCAATGACGCGCTCAAGGCGGTGCGGGGACGCAATTTCGACCTGATGATCCTCGATGTCGGCCTGCCGGACATGGATGGGCGCGAGGCGGTGAAGCTCTTGCGTGAGGAAGGCTTTCGCAGCCCGATCCTGATGCTGACCGGGCACGACACCGATGCCGACCAGATCCGCGGGCTCGAGGCCGGCGCCAACGACTATCTCGCCAAGCCCTTCCGCTTTCCCGTGCTGCTGGCGCGCATCAACGCCGCCCTGCGCCAGCACGACCAGAGCGAGGACGTGATCTTTACCATCGGGCCGTACAGCTTCCAGCCGGCCGCCAAGCTGCTAGAGACCAATGACGGCGCCAAGGTGCGGCTGACCGACAAGGAAACCTCGATCCTTAAATATCTCTACCGCCAGGGCCCCAGGACCATCACGCGCGACGTGCTGCTCAAGGAGGTCTGGGGCTACAACAACCGGGTGACGACGCATACGCTCGAAACCCATATCTACCGGCTGCGCCAGAAGATCGAGCGCGACCCCTCCAACGCGCGGCTTCTGGTCACCGAGGATGGCGGCTACCGGCTGGTGCCCTGACCCTTCGATCCGCGCCGATTGTGACAAGTCGGCGTTGCGGCGTTGAGCGGCGGCGCGGTTTCGCCCTATATGTGAATTTCGCGGGCTGAAGGGGTCGAATCCGTCGAGCTCACCGCATCTGGGTCGTCATGCGCCTCGAAACAGCGGCCGAAATTCTCGACAGGGCCGAGTTCTTCGACATTCTGACGCATGAGGACAAGCGCCTGCTTGCCTTCGCGACCGAATGGCAGCGCTTCGCCGCCGACAAGGTGGTGTGCGAGGGCACGGAAGCGCCGAGCGGCGCGCATGTGCTGATCAGCGGCACTTTGCGCGCGACCCCGACGGGCGAGATCGCTGGCCGCCCCTACACCATCTCGCAGCCGGGCACGGTGATTTCCGCCATGGCGCTGATCCTCGCCAAGCCGCGCATGATCACCGTGACCGCCATGGTCGATTCCGAATTGCTGTTCGTGCCGCGCGCGTCCTTCCGCAGATTGATGGACCAGTCCCCGGACATCGCCGAGCGCGCCGTCGAGCACATCCAGCGCGATCTCACGCGCTACCTCGACGCGCTCGAGCCGGTCCGCCGGAAGATGAAGCGCAGCTGATTTCCTGCTCGCTTGAAGATCAAACCGCCCGTTCCAGCTGTGCGAGGCGCTGTGCCTGGCGGGCGCTGGGGGCGATGGCGACGATGTCCCCGGCCGCATCGTTGAACAGTGCCGCACGCTCCTCCGGCGTCGACATGAAGAAGGGAAAGCGCGCTGCCACGCGGTCGCGGATCACCGGCACGTCGGCGAGCCAGAGCTGGATGGCGAAGGCGAGGCCCTCGCGCCGCCGCTCCTCGGCGAAGGGACGCGAGCCGAAGATGCGCCGGTAGAAGGCCGCATGCTCGGGCCGCACCGCCGACAGGCAGTAGCGCACCGGATAGTGCTCGCAGGCCATGGCGGCGATGCGCAGCGTCAGATAGGGCAGGGCCGGAAAGCGCAGCGAGAAGTCGAGATCGGCGGTGAAGCGGCCCGGATCGATGAAGCTGTGGCCCTTGTCGAGCAGCTCATGCAAGGGCTCCGGCCAGATCGACATGTTGGGCGAGGTGCGCTGGGTCGGCGTGACGATGTGCAGGCGGATCGAGGAGGCGAGCTCGCCATCGATATAGACGCCGAAGCTGTGCCCGTTCGGCAGGTCGTCGAATTCGTCGCGCACCGTCGACAGCGCGTTCATCGGCACGAAATCCTCGCGCCGATAGGCCTCGTAGCGCAGCCGGTAGATCGGATCGAACTGGTCTTCCGGCGGCACGCGGCGATAGCGCACCCGATCGAGGAGATCGATGAGCGTCTGTGCGAAACGCGATGTTTCACGTGTTTCGGACCGTTCACCGACCGACATAGGCGACCCCGCAACCTGGCATCCCACATTAACCGTGGGTTTACCATGTGGAAGCGCAAATATTGCATGGCGCGGGACCGCGGGACGCGCAGCAGGCGGCTGCGCGGGCAATCGGCCTGATCTGGCAAAAGGTTAACGGTGATTAACCATGACCGGAGTTGATCGGTCCTGCGTCCGGGCGGCGTTGAGCCGGGCGATCAGTTCGCCGATGTCGCGCGCCGGCAGCGGGCGCGAGAACAGATAGCCCTGCACCTGCTGCACGCGGGTGTGGCGGCGCAGCAGCGCGAGCTGGTTCTCGGTCTCCACCCCCTCGGCCGTCACCACCATGTCGAGCTCGCTGCCTAGCCTTGCGACATTGGCCAGAAGGTTCAGCGCCCTTCCGCCATTCTCGATGTCGGCGAGGAAGGAGCGGTCGATCTTGAGCTTGGTGAAGGGCAGGGCCTGCAGATAGCTCAGCGAGGAATAGCCGGTGCCGAAATCGTCGAGCGCGATGGAGATTCCGTGCCGCGCCAGCCGGCGCAACTGGGCGACGGCGGCGTCGCGATGTTCGATCAGCGCCGATTCGGTGATCTCGAGCTCGAGCCGGCCGGCGGGCAGGCCGGATTGCTCGAGGGCATCGATCACCTCGGCCTCGAGCCGGCCGGACCGGAAATCGCGTCCCGAGATGTTGACGGCGACGCCGATCTCTTCCGGCCACTGCATGCATTCGCGCGTGGCGCGATGCAGCATGACGCGGGTGATGCGCTCGATGACGCCCATTTCCTCCGCCAGCGGGATGAACACGGACGGTGCGATCGGGCCCCATTGCGGATGCGTCCACCGGACCAGTGCCTCGCAGGAGACGACCCGGCCGGACTGGATGTCGACCAGCGGCTGCAGGGCGATGTCGAGCCCGTCGCTCTCCAGCATCTCGGCGAGGTCGGCCTTGAGCTTCTGGCGATACTGGAAGTCGACGTCCATGCCGGCGTGGAAGCGCTGGAAATGGCGCTTGCCCCGGGCCTTGGCGGTGTAGAGCGCCAGGTCCGCCTTGGCCATCAGCGCGTCGAGACCGTCATTGCCGTCGCGGCTGACCACCACGCCGATGGTGGCGCTGGCCATGGGCGCCGCCGTGTCGACCGCGAAGGGCTGGGCGAAGGCCTCGAGAATGTCGCTGGCCAGCCTTTCGGCCTCCTCGGTGCCGGAGACGGATGGCAGATAGGCGACGAACTCGTCGCCGCCCAGCCGCGCCAATATGTTGCCGGTGCCCGTCACGGTGCCGACCGCGGCGCGCAGCCGCGCGGCGACGTCCTTGAGCAGGCTGTCGCCCGCGGCATGGCCGAGCGTATCGTTGACGGCCTTGAAATCGTCGATGTCGATCAGCAGCAGGCCGACCTGGCGCACCGCGGCGCCGGCCGCCAGCGCGGTCTTGCGCGCATCGAGATCCTCGCCGATCAGCTCGGTGATGTAGGTGCGGTTAATCAGCCCGGTCAGCGTGTCGTAGCGCGCCATGAAGTTGATGCGCTCCTCGGCCTTCACCCGCTCGGTGATGTCCTCGCACAGCAGCACGGAGCGGGTGCCGCGCGAGGAGACCGTGATCTCGAAATAGGTGTCCGGCGCCAGCAGCAGCACCACCTTGCCAGAGCCCTGGTTGCCGATCAGCTCGGCGATGCGCTGCGGGCCGTTGCCGCGCGTCTCGGCCATCGGCATGGCGTGGAACAGCTCGGCCAGCGACTGCTGCTCGCGGATTTCGACGCCGAAGGGCTCCAGCATCTCGCGCACGCGGTCATTGGCGAGGCTGATGCGCCCCGAGCGCTCGATCATCATCACGCCATGCGTCATGGTGTCGAGCGCGAAATCCAGGTCTTCGGCGAGGCGCGAGGCCTCCGAGCGGCCATGCACCGCCGCCAGCAGAATGGCGCGGATGTCGCTGGCGAGCTTGCGAAAGCTCACCAGCATGGCGATCAGGAACAGGCCGAGGGTGAAGTGGAAGGCGTCGGCGCGCAGCATCATGGCCAGCCAGAGCGGCACCGAGAAGACGATGGCCTGCACCGCCACCAGCCGGTCGAGGCCGAAATTGCGCGCCACGATGCCGACCATGCCGGCGATGGACAGGGTGCAGCTTGCCAGCTCGGCGAAGGGGTCGCGCACGATGACGATGGCGACGAAGCACCACAGGCCATGACTCAGCGCCACCAGGGCGCCGCCACCCACGGCGCGTCCTTCCCAGTATTCGGCCGCTTCGGCATCCTCGTTGCCGATCCGGGCGCGCTCGAAGGCCTGTGAATTGAGATAGCGCAGATAGCCGATGGACAGCATCAGCAGGCTGACCAGCGCCAGTTCGATCGAGCCTGCCTTGAGCGCCGACAGCGCAGCCGCCGCCGCGCTCGCGACCGCACCGGACACGAGGGCGCGTCCGTCGCTATAGACGGAGCGGATGACCGACACATAGTCGATTGCCGGCATTGTCTTGCGCGAAGAGGCGAACACTCCGTGGGGTCCTCGATGTGACGAAACCATCAATGCGTGCAGGGGTTAAGGCCGCCTTGCCACAACGGGCGGGCCTTGTATGTGACGGGGGATTCCGAAAAATACGGTAAACCGTCGGTTTACCGCAGGCCGCGCATCCGCAGGCCGGTGCGGCGCGTTGAAGCGAGCGGATGGACGCAAAGGGATTTTCGACATGGCGCTTCTGAACCTTAACGAGCGCGCCGCGCTGAAGCGCGAGTTGAGCGGCTGGACTATCGGCGAGGATCGGATCGAGCGCAGTTTCGAGTTCGAGGATTTCGGCCGCGCCTTCGGCTTCATGGCCAGCGTGGCGCTGGCGGCGGAAAAGCTCGGCCATCACCCCGACTGGTCCAACAGCTACAACCGCGTCGACATCAGTCTGACGACGCATGATGCCGGCGGGATCACCGGCAAGGACGCCGCGCTGGCGCGCCGCATCTCGCAACTGGCCGGATGAGCGTTTGCCGGCCGCAGTGATGCGCCGATGCCATAGTGCCGCAGGCGCATATGCGGCAGGATGCGCCGACAACCGGGAATCGGGGGCTTGTTCGAATGTTCGATGCGATCGCGCGGCTGTTTTCGCGTGCGGAGGAAACCCGCGCGGCGCTCGATCCGCAGATCGCCGTCGCGGCGCTGCTGGTGCATCTGGCCTCGGTCGACGGCTCCATGAGCCGCGACGAACGCGCGGCGATCGCCGCCGGCCTGCGGGCGCGTTTCGGTCTCGACGACGCCCAGGTCGAGGCGCTGATCCGCGAAGCGCAGCGCCGCGACGCCGAGGCGGTCGATTTTTACGCCTTCACCTCGATGCTGAGCGGGCTCGAACTGTCGGAGCGGCTGGAGATCATCGAGATGATGTGGCGCGTCGTGTTCACCGACGCCGCCAATCATGAGCTCGAGGACAATATGGTGTGGCGGGTGGCCGAGCTGATCGGCGTGTCGCCGCGCGAGCGCACGACGCTGCGCAGCCGCATCGCGCGCGAGCGCGAAAACGAAAGTGAAGAAACGCAATAGGACAACCCGTTCCGCCAAGGAGTTGGGGTTCGGGTTCGGTGCCGGCGCGAGTCTGGCATGCGCCGATATGGCTTGCTTTTGCCACACCTTGTGGGCAGAACCGCGCCGCAACCCGCCAGCCTATCGGATATCAAGCGCATGAACATCGACGCCATCCCCACCGGCAAGACGCCGCCGGACGATCTCAACGTCATCATCGAGGTGCCGCTGGGGGGCGAGCCGATCAAATATGAGATCGACAAGGCTTCCGGCGCGCT
Source organism: Pseudomonadota bacterium (assembly GCA_023387585.1). Classification (GTDB taxonomy): domain Bacteria; phylum Pseudomonadota; class Alphaproteobacteria; order Rhizobiales; family Devosiaceae; genus Devosia. Next base: position 123 of record JAEWHZ010000086.1, on the reverse strand, counting down.
GTTCGTCGACCGCTTCCTCTATACGCCGATGCGCTATCCCGGCAATTACGGCTTCGTGCCGCACACGCTGTGCGGCGACGGCGACCCGCTCGACGTCATCGTCATGAACTCGCGCCCGCTGGT
>JAEWHZ010000176.1 GCA_023387585.1 Pseudomonadota bacterium | reverse complement strand
CGATGTAGCGGCCGTCTTCGTCGGTCACGCCCTCGCCCGTGCCCAGCAGCGCCATCCAGTAGCCCTGCATGGTGGTGGCCTCGCCCATGGCGACGCCGGCATTGAGCTGGAGCGGGAATTCGACGCCCGATTCCTTGAGCGCGCGGGCGGCTTCGAGCACGTCCTCCCAGGAGGCGGGCTGCCAGCCATCGGCATCGATGCCGGCTTCTTCGAACAGGTCGGCGCGCACGAAGATCATGCGCACGTCGGTGCCGAGGCCGACGCCGTAGGTCTCGCCCTGATAGGAGAGGATGGAGCGGATGCCGGGCGAGATATGCTCCCAGCCTTCCCAGGTCTCATAGGGTTCGCCGATCAGGTCGTCGAGCGAGCGCAGCAGGCCGCCCTCGGCGAAGGACGGGATGAGAAAGCCGTCGAAGCCGGAAATATCCGGGCCGGCGCCGGTGGAGAAATCGAGCGCCAGCTGCTGGGTGAGCTGCGCGTCCTCGCCGCCGAACTGGTTCAGCGACACGGTGATGTCGGGATTGGCGGCCTCGAAGGCGGGGATGACGCTGTCCTGCAGCCATTCGGCGGTGGCGCTGTTGACGCCGCCGATGACGCAGCGGCAGGTGATGTCGAGATCGACGGCGAAGGCCGGCACGGCCACGGCGGTGGCACCGGCAAGACCAAGCGCAAGGCTGCGCAAACGACGATTGCTCATCGAAATTTCCTCCATGTGGTGGCTCCGATTTCTCCGGCAGCCGTGTTGGCCCGCTTCCGGCCGCAGCCCGTCGCAAGCCCGGAAAGAATGAACACGTTTTCAATCTTCGTCAATGCGAAGAAATTGGCGAAGACATTGCACGCGACCGCAGCCTGCATGGCCGCAAGATCGGACAGGATCGGAATTGCAGACTTGCGTGACATGCACGTGACGTTTCCGGGCGCTTCACGCCGCACCGGCCGATGCGGCACGCTTGACAGCTCCGGCCGCTTGCCCCCATTGAATTGAACACGTTTTCATCCGTAGCGGGTGGACGGGGGATTCTCGTGGCCGACAACGACAACAGCGCGGACAACGGCGCGCGCGCCCGGGCGACGGCCGAGATGGTGGCCGCGCGCGCCAATGTCTCGCGCGTCGCCGTGTCGCGCGCCTTCAACCCGCACACCTCGCTGAAGCCGGAAAAGCGCGCGCTGATCCTCGAGATCGCCCGCGAGCTCAACTATACGCCCGACCGCGCCGCGCGCGCGCTGGTCAGCGGGCGCTCGCACCTCGTCGGGGTGATCGTGCCCGATGTGTGCAGCCACTGGGAAAGCCAGGAGGTCGACGCGCTGACCACGGCGTTGCAGGCGGAGGGCTTCGCCACCCTGCTGTTCAAGACCCGCACAGACTATTCGATGGACGAGCAACTCCTGTCCTACATGCGCGGCTTCAACCCGGATTCGGTCATCGCCTTCGTCGAGAACGTCAAGCCGGAGACGCTGGCGCGCTTTCTCGACCGGGCCGTGCCGATCTATGTCAACTATCCCCTGCCCGATGCGGGCGACGAGAAGGCGGGCGGACCGCTATACGACCGGCTCAACGTGTTGCAGCGCGACGGCATCGACCAGGCGGTGGCGCTGCTGCTCGGCTATGGCGTCAAGCGGCTCGCCTATCTCTCCGGACTCGAGAAATCGCGCGCCAGCACGGCGCGCGAACAGACGCTGCGCCAGGTGATGGCCGAGCGCGGGTTGGAGCCGCCGATCATCGCCAGGGGCGATTTCGGCTATGACGCCGCCTACCAGTCGACCATCGACCTGTTCCGCGTCGGCGGCGGCGCCGATGCCGTGTTCGCGGCCAACGATGTCGGCGCCTTCGGCGTGATCGACGCGCTGCGGCACGAATTGAAGCTGCGCGTGCCCGAGGACGTCAAGGTGGTCGGCTTCGACGACATCGCCCAGTCGCACTGGAAGAGCTACAATCTGACCACGGTGAAGTTCGATCTCGACGAGCGCGTGCGCGCGCTGGTGCGGCTGATCCTGCGCCGGCTGAACAACCCGCGATCCCCCCGCTTCGAGGAAACGCTCAACACCCGCCTCGTCGTGCGCGGCACCGTGGGCTAGCGCACGTATTCATGACCCGAACCATCCATCTCGTCTTCAAGACCCATCTCGACATCGGGTTCACCGACCACGCCGCGCGCGTGCGCACGCAATATCACGAGCAGTTCATTCCGCAGGCCATCGCCACGGGCGAGCACTTCTTCGCCGAGAACCCGGAGCGGCCGGGTTTCATCTGGACCACCGGCGCCTGGCTGATCTGGGATCATCTCAACTCGCAGGGTCCGGACAGGGTGCGCCGGCTCGAACGGGCGATCGAGCGCGGGCTGATCACCTGGCACGCCCTGCCCTTCACCACCCATACCGAACTGATGTCGCCCGCCCTGTTCCGCGCGGGCCTCTCCTATGCGCAGGAGCTCGATGCGCGCTTCGGGCGGAAAACCATTGCGGCGAAGATGACCGACGTGCCGGGCCATACGCTCGGCATGGTGCCGCTGCTGGCCGAGGCCGGCGTCAACTTCCTGCATCTCGGCGTCAACACCGCGAGCCCGGTGCCGGACGTGCCGCCGATCTTCCGCTGGCGCGCGCCCTGCGGAGCGGAGGTGGTGGTGATGTATCAGGCCTCCTATGGCGCCACCGACTTTCCGGCCGGCCCCGATATCGGGCTGAGCTTTGCGCACACCAACGACAATATCGGCCCGCAAAGCGTGGGCCAGACCGTCGAGGCGCTGCGCGCGCTGCGCCATGCCGAGCCCGGCGCCGAGATCACCGCCTCGACGCTCGACGCCTTCGGCGAGGCGATGTGGCGGCGGCGCGAAAGCTTTCCCGTGGTCACCGGGGAGATCGGCGACAGCTGGATCCACGGCACGGCGAGCGATCCGCACAAATTGGCGCGCTTTCGCGCCCTGCAGCGGCTTCATGACGGCTGGGCGCCATCGGAAGCCGGTTTCGGCCGGGCGCTGACAATGGTGGCCGAGCACACATGGGGCGTCGACATAAAGACCTATCTGCGCGACGAGTCCGCCTGGGACCGGGCCGATTTCGAACGGGCGCGGGCGAGCGATCATCGCTTCGCCTATACCGAAGCGTCCTGGGCTGAGCAGCGCGCCTATCTCGATGCGGCGCTGCACGAACTGGCGCCGGCCAGGCGCGCATGCGCCGAACGCGAACTCGCAGCCCTCGAGCCCCCGCCCCCGCTGCCGCCGCACCCCGGCACCACGCTGAGCGATGGCGGCTGGACCGCCGAGCTCGACCCCGCGACCGGCGCCATCGCCGCGCTGACCGCGCCCGATGGCAGGAAACTCGTCGGCCGCGACGGCTCGCTGTTCTTCTATACCCATGAAAGCTACGACTGGCGGGCCTTGCAGACTCACCTCGATTCCTATCTGCGCCACCGCGAGGAATGGGCGATCCTCGACCACGACAAGCCCGGCCTCGACCGCGCGAGGACGGCGAAAACCGCGCGCTTCGTCCCGCGCCATGCCGGCACCGCCGAAAGCCGCATCGCCATCGCAACCCTCCCCGACGAGGCGCATGAAAAGCTCGGCGCGCCGCAGCGCTGCGAATTCGCCCTCCGCGCCCTTGGCGAACGCGAGGTCGAGATCACGCTGGTGCTGCGCGACAAGCCGGCCAACCGCATGCCCGAGGCCGGATTCCTCGGCTTCACGCCGGAAGGTTCAAGAAACTGGGCGCTGCACAAGATGGGGCTTTGGCACGACAGCGCGGCCATCGTTCTCGGCGGCGGCGGCCAGTTGCAGGCCGTCGAGGCGGTGCGCGCCGGAACCCTGGAGCTCGAACTGCTCGACGCCGCACTGGTGTCCCCCGCCGACGCGCCCTTCCTGCCGTTCCAGCCCGAACAGCCGGATTTTTCGGCGGGCCTCTGCATCAACCTCTACAACAACAAATGGGGCACCAATTTCCCCATGTGGTGGGAAGGCGACATCGCCTTGCGCTTCCGGCTGACGCTGGGGTGAGGACCGACCAAGGTTTTTCGGACGACGGACGTCTTATCGGTGGATGCTTGTGGAGCGTTCCAGCAAAAGTGGCTCCCACTTTTGCGGTTCGGAAACGCGACAATCCAAGACCTGGAGCTCTTGTTCTGATTCAATCAGAACAAGAAACGCTCAAGGGAGACACGATTCATGAAGATATTTTTCGCCGCCCTGTTCCTCGCGCTCGCGCCGATCGGGCTCGCCTACGCCCAGGCCGACAGGGATCTGTCGACCATCACCAATGAGGAGATCGTCGCCGAGGCGGGCGATCTGCACCCGGCCGCGCTCTATATCCTTGCCAGCCGGCTTTACGCCGAGGGCAAGGGCCAGGAGGCGGCGAACTGGATGTATGCCGGCCAGTTGCGCTATCGCTTCATGATTACCGCCAGGGGCGAAGCCGCCGCGAACGAGCGCGTGCTGTTCTCGGCGCTGAGCGAGCAGGTCGGGCGCCCGGTCAACGAATATATCGCCGGCGACCCGGACGAATGGATCGCCGCCATGCAATGGGCGCTCGACTGGGACGAGGCGACGGAAAACGGCGTCACCTCCAAGACAGAGCATGCCGAAGCGCTGGACGAAATCCGCCAGGGGCTGCGCAATCTGATCGAGCAGGTCGATACCAGCCGCGAGGAAATCCGCGAGCAGCGCACCGCAAACGGACTCGAGAACCGCTGACGCTTACGCAGGCGGGCGCTGGACCAGCTCGACCCTGACATTGCCGGGAGCCTCAAGGAAAGCGATGGCAACGCCCGAGCTCAGCCGCCGGGGCTCTTCCAGCTTCGTCGCGCCCAACTCCACGAGGCGCGCGAAGTCCGCCTCGATATCGTGGGTGCGGAAGCAGATGTGCTCGACGCCGAAATGCGGGCCGCTCGCGGCATCCGCATGGGCCTCGTCCGGCCTGGGATCGGAGAAGACGATCCGCGTGGCCGTGTCGGGTGCCGAACACGCGATCAACCGGTCGCCGGAGGGACGAATCTGGTCGGCCTCGATCTTCAGCCCGAAGGCGGCGACGAACCAATTGGCGACCGCGTGCGGATCCAGGGTCTTGATATGGACATGCTCGAAGAAGAACGACACGGCGTAACCTATTCTCGATTTCTAAGCTGGGACACGGTGGCCCGGGTGCTGATCTGCTCGACGCTCATCCGCACCTCGATCACCGCCGGCCGGCCGCTGGCGACGGCGCGGCGGAAGGCGGGCAGGAACTGTTCGGTCGTATCGACCCGTTCGGCATAAGCGCCGAGCGCCGCGCCGAGGCCGGCGAAATCGGGGTTCGACAGGCCGGTGCCGACGACACGCGCGGGAAAGCGCCGCTCCTGATGCATCCGGATCGTGCCATAGCTCTCATTGTTGACCACGATCACGATCGGCTTTCCCCCGAACTGCACCGCCGTCGTGATCTCCTGGCCCGACATCATGAAGCCGCCATCGCCGACGAAGCCGACGACGACGCGCTCGGGAAAAACCAGCGACGCGGCCACGGCGGCCGGCACGGAATACCCCATCGCCCCGCTGGTCGAGGCCACCTGGCGCCCGGGCCGTCCATAGCGCAGGAAGCGCTGCGGCCAGCCGGTGTGGTTGCCGGCATCGAGCGTGACGACGCTGTCGGGCGGCAGCGCGTCGCGCAGCGCCACCATCGCCGCGCCCAGATCGACCGCCTCCTCCGTGGCCGGTGGCTGCGTGTCGGCGAGGTAGTCGGCCCGCGCCTGCCGCGTCCACTCCGCCGCCTGTTCAGCGCCGTCCCAGCGCAGGTCTTCGAGTGCGCTGCAAAAGGCTTCGCTCGAGCAGTTTATCGCCAATTCGGGAACATAGACGCGCCCCAGCTCCTCGCTGGCCGGATGCACGTGCACCAGCGTCTGCGCCGGCGCCGGGGCGGACAGCGTGGTGTAGCCCTGGGTGGTCATCTCGCCGAGCCGTGCGCCGATGACCAGCAGCAGGTCGGCCCGCCCGATGCGCTCGACCAGCGCCGGCGGACCGGAGGTTCCGAAATCGCCGACATAGCAATCCGAGCGATTGTCGAAGATGTCCTGGCGCCGGAACGAGGTCGCGACGGGTAGCCGGTGGCGTTCGGCGATGGTTGCGAGGCTGCGGCAGGCCGCATCCGTCCAGCCCGACCCGCCGGCTAGGATGAGCGGGCGTTCGGCGGCGGCCAGCATGGCCTTCAGTTGCGCGAGAGTGGCGGGGGAAACGCCCGTCGCCACAGGCCTGGCGCGAGGCGCATCGGCGACGGCGGCGTGGCTTCTGAGCATGTCCTCGGGAACCGACAGCACCACCGGCCCCGGCCGCCCCGATGTCGCGACATGAAAGGCGCGCGAAAGATATTCGGGGATGCGTTCGGCGAGGTCGATCTCGGCGACCCATTTGGCGACGCCGCCGAACA
>JAEWHZ010000162.1 GCA_023387585.1 Pseudomonadota bacterium | reverse complement strand
CGCGCGACTGCGAGCATGTGGCGCGCACCTATTTCGAGATCGAGAAGGCCGATCTCGACTGGCAGGTGCCGATGATCATGCTGCCCAAGAACAAGGCCAAGCTGTTCATGAACATGCTGCTGATCGCGGCGACCGCGGTGCCGCGCGGCGGGGTGGTGCGCGCCGAGATTTCCGGCGAGGCCGGGGCGGAGCAGTTCCGGTTCACGGCGAAATCCGATCCCGAGAAGCGCCAGAAGACGCTGGTGCCGTCGGGTTCGGCGGAACTCTTGTCGGGCGCGCCGCCGGACGGGGTCGATGCGCGCGGCATCCAGCCCTTCTATACGGGCCTCCTGGCGCGGATGAGCGACATGGCGGTGTCGATCGGGCTCGAGGGCGAGGAGTTCGTCTTCACCGCGACGCCCAAGGCGTAAGGCCTCGCTAACCCTTCCGCCGCATAATCACTGAAATGGCTCCCGGGGACGCCGCGTCATGAAATCCTGCCTGATCGTCGACGACTCGAGCGTGGTGCGCAAGGTGGCGCGGCGTATACTCGAGGGCATGGACTTCGTGGTCGAGGAGGCCGAGGACGGGCAGGACGCCTATGAGAAGTGCAAGCGCGAAATGCCCGACGCGATCCTGCTCGACTGGAACATGCCGATCATGAGCGGGCTCGAATTTTTGAAGCTGCTGCGCGCCTATGTGGGCGGGGAGAAGCCCTATATCGTCTATTGCACGGTCGAAAACGATATCGGCCACATCGCCCAGGCGCTGAAGGCGGGGGCGAACGACTACATGATGAAGCCGTTCGACCGCACGCTGATCGAATCCAAGTTCGAGGAAGCCGCGTAGCGGTTTTTGTGGTCGCGTTTCCGAACCGCAAAACCGGCGGCCACTTTTGCCGGAAACGCTCCGGATTTACTCGAAACTCAGGCCCTGCGGCGTCTCGCCGGCGAGGAACTGGTCGATGAAGATCCCGAGCAGGTCCGTTTGGGTGATGACGGCGGTGTGCGAGGTGGCCGGCAGGATGGCGAGGCGGACCCGGGGCAGGGGAACGCCCATATCCCCCATGGCGCCGCCGCCGAGCAGGCGGAACAGCTCGACCTGGTGCTCATTGGTGGCGACGTCTGAATCGCCGGCGATCAGCAGCACCGGCAGGTCGAGTTCGGCGACGTCCTCGCCCCATGCCATGGGCTCCTTTTCGAGCTGGATGAGCTTGTCGACGAGGGCGGGAAAACCGTCCGGATCGGCGGCATGCTCGCGATAGGCCTCCTCCATCGGCGTGCCGACGAACATGTCGCGGCTCATCTGCGGGATCATGGCGGTGAATTCGGGCTGCCAGCCGGCGGCGTCGAAGGCGCCGGAGGCGAGGATCAGCTTTTCCACCCGGTCGGGATGGCGGATGGCGAGCTGCAGCCCGGCGCCGGCGCCCATGGAATAGCCGAACACATTGGCGCTATCGAGCGAGACCGCATCCATGAAGGCGGCGACGTCGTCGGCGAGGTTCTCATAGGTGATCGGGCGGTCGATATCGGCGGTGCGGCCGTGGCCCTGGAATTCGAGGGCGTAGACGGTGTTGGATTCCGCGAGAAGCGGGATGATCTCGCCCATGGAGGGGATGTTCATATAGGCGCCGTGCAGCACGACGAGCGGGTCGCCGGAGCCGGAGACTTCGTAATGCATCTCAATGCCGTTGACCTCGACGGTCTCGGCGAAGGCGGGCGTGGCAAGGGCGAGGGCGGCGGCGGCGGCGAGGCCGAGGGGGATTTCGATACGCATCGGTCCGTTCCTTTCGACGGTTCGCCATCATGACGAACGGTGCGGACGGCATTCGACACGCATAACGCGTCGGGGCGCCGATGGTGGCGCCCCGGTTTCACGGTTCAGTCGGGCGCAGTTCAGTTGCGCACGAAGCCGAGGCCCGAGAGCACGCAGCCATCGGCCTCGCCGAAATCGAGCCCGCCATTGGCCGCCTGCACCGGGCAGGTCATGGGAAAGCTCGCCGTGCCGGTATCGCCGGTGGCGTCTTCGAGGACCAGCTCGGTGTCGGTCAGGGTGTAGCTGCCGCTGACCGAAAGGTTGCGCGTCGTTGTGTTGGCGAGCGTGAAGCTGCCATCGGCATCGAGGGTCAGCGCCAGTCCGGCGGCGGCGCCGCTGGCGCCTTCGGTGCGGTAGGTGCCGGCGGGACCGGATTGCGCCTCGCCGATTCCGGCTTCAATGCCGGCCAGCTCGTCGGCGCGGGTGGCAAGCGTCTGCGACAGGGTCTCGACCTGGCCCTGAAGCTCGGCGCGCTGGGTCTCGAGCGATTCGACGGCGCCGGACAGTTCCTCGTGGCGCGTCGACAGCTGGGCGATCTGCTGGTCGAGCTCGGTCTGGCGGGCCGCGGCCTCGTCGCGGCCGGTATTGACCTCGTCGAGCAGGGCCTGGGCGGCCTGCGCCTCCTGGCGGATGCCCTGGATGCGGTTCTGCGCCTCGGCCAGCTCGCTGGTGCGCGCGGCGGCGTCGGCGGTGAGCTGGGCGACGGTGGCGCGGATGGCGGCCTCGTCCGCCGTGGCGGTCTCGAGCCGCGAGCCGACTTCGTCGAGCTGGCTGCCGGCACTGGCCAGCTCGGCCTCGGCGGCGCCGGCGGCTTCTTCGGCAGCGGTCCGGCGTTCCTCGATCGCGGCAACCTCGGCCTCGAAGCCGGCGATCTCGTCGCGCTGGGCGGCGAGGGTGGTGCCGAGGGTTTCGGACTGGGCCGTGAGGGCGTCGACCTCGGCGGCGATGCCGTCGCGCGATTGGGTCAGCTCGGCCAGATCGGCCTCGGTCTCGGCGATGCGGACGTTGAGCTCCTCGAGGCTGCCGGTGGCGGCCTGCTGCTCGCCGAGCTGGCGGGTCAGGGCGTCGCGATCGGCGCCGATCGCGGTCAGCTCCTGATCGAGCCGGCCGGTCTCGGAGCCGAAATTGGCCCAGATGACGATGGCGACGAGCCACCCCACCGCCGCCGCGACGGCCAAGGTGATCACCAGCGGATCGCGCCAGCGGTTTTCCAACTGTTCGGCCATGTTTCCCCCCAAAGCTCCGAATGGCGTGTCGGGGAGAAGGTTAAGCGGAAAGCATGGCCCACGGGCAAGTGAAAAGCTCGGCACCGGCGCGCGCGAGGCCGATTAAAGGATTTTCAGGGCCCCAAAAGCACAGGGTGCCGGCACCTGACGGTGCCGACACCCCGGGGTCCGCCGCATTGGACCGCAAGAAAGGGCCTGGTCCTTGTTTCGTCGCGTTTCCAGAAAGGTGGCAGCCACTTTTGCCGGAAACGCTCCTGGATCAGGCGACGCTTTCGCTGAGGACTTCCTCGGGCTCGCGCAGCACATAGCCGCGGCCCCAGACCGTCTCGATGTAGTTCTTGCCGCCCGTGGCCACCGACAGCTTCTTGCGAAGCTTGCAGATGAAC
>JAEWHZ010000079.1 GCA_023387585.1 Pseudomonadota bacterium | reverse complement strand
GCTTGTAAATCGCGGATGCGCCATCCATATTATTCGCCAAACGCAGCGGTCATTCCAACGCGGAAGGGCGAGGAGCGTTCATGACTTCCATGGGAAAGGAACTTTGATGGCTGAATTTGACCGTCAGACCCTCAATACGCGGGCCGGCTCGGCCGCAGCCATTGATCAGGGCCTGCGCAGCTACATGCTGTCCGTCTACAATTATATGGGCCTGGGCCTGGTCGTCACCGGCCTGGTCGCCTTCTTCGTCAACCAGTGGGCGATGTCGAGCGAGGCGAACTTCAACCTGCTTTACGGCAGCCCGCTTGCCTTCGTCGTCATGCTGGCGCCGCTGGCCTTCATCCTGGTGCTCAGCTTCGGCATCAACAAGCTCTCGGTCGGCGCCGCGCAGATCACCTTCTGGGCCTTCGCCGCCGTCATGGGCCTGTCGCTGTCCTCGATCTTCGCCGTCTATACCGGCGGCTCGATCGCGCGCGTGTTCTTCATCACCGCGGCCACCTTCGGTGCCATGAGCCTTTACGGCTACACCACCAGGCGCGACCTGACGAGCATCGGCAACTTTTTGATCATGGGCCTGATCGGCCTGATCATCGCCATGATCGTCAACATCTTCCTCGCCTCCTCGGCGCTGGATTTCGCGATCTCGGCCATCGGCGTCCTGATCTTCGTAGGCCTCACCGCCTACGACACCCAGAAGATCAAGGAAGCCTATGACAGCTATTCCGGGCAGGAGATGCTGGCCAAGGGCGCCATCATGGGCGCGCTGAACCTCTATCTCGACTTCATCAACCTGTTCCTGATGCTGCTGCGGCTATTCGGCAACCGCGAATAGGCATTCAGCGGCGGGTTCTCCGCCGATGGACAAGACCGGGGGCCGCAGTTTATCAAAACTGCGGCCCCTCGCTTTTCCGGTTGTCCCGTGACCCCGATCCTGCGCCCCTTCGCCTGGTCCGACGTGCCCCGGATCGCCGCGATCTACCGGCACTATGTCGAGAACACCGCCATCACCTTCGACACCGAGCCGCCCGACGAAGCCGCCATCGCCGAGAAATTCGCCGCCCTCGTGCGCCTCGGCCACCCGCTGGTCGTCGCCGAGCTCGACGGCGAACTCGCCGGCTACGCCTATGCGGGCATCTACCGCCCCCGCCACGCCTACCGCTTCACCTGCGAGGATTCGATCTATCTCGACCCCGCCGCCACCGGACGGGGCCTGGGCAAGGCGCTGATGGCCGAATTGCTGGCGCAATCGCGCGCCCGCGGTTTTCGGCAGATGATCGCCGTGATCACCGCCGACACCGAAAACTCCATCGCCCTGCACGAAAAATTCGGCTTCACCCGCGTCGGCCACTACAAGGCGGTCGGCTACAAGTTCGAGCGCTGGCACGACATCGTGCATTTGCAACTGGCGTTGTGAGCGATATGGCATCCGAGAAGCAGCCAAAGCCGCCAAAAGAGTACGATCCCGTCGCACCCTTGACGGAGGACGAGATCGCCCGCCTGCGGCCCGCTACCGAGATTTTCGCCGAACTCGGCGTCCCCCTGCCCGCAAGGCGTCCCGGCCGGCCGAAATCCGACCTCAGCTAACCACCACCAGATCGGGGTCGAGCACGCGCAGCACCTGCGCCAGGTCGTGGCCGCGCTTGAGCACGGTTCCGTGCTGGTTGGTCACCAGATACTGGCCCTGCCTGTTGCGCAGCCTGGGGTCCTTCTCGATGACGTAGATCGGGCGTTCCGACATCCGCGCATAGATCGAGAACAGCGCCCGATCCTTGAGGAAGTCCATGGCGTAGTCGCGCCACTCGCCGGCGGCGACCTTGCGCCCATAGACCGACAATATCATGCGCAATTCGCCCCGGTCGAAGGCCACCACGGGTTGCGGGCGGGGCCCGGCGCCCTGGGGTTCGCCCGCATGAACCAGCACCAGCGACGCTGTGCTGTCGCCTACCCGCTGTGCCAATCCGTCCGCCTTTTCATCGTCGCAACACCGTCATGATCGCGGCAATCGCTTGACGGCGCAAGGGGTTGCATGGCCGTCGGAACGATCGGCGCCGGAGGGGCGAAAACACCCCCGTTTGGACACAATTCGTCCCTTCTTGCGCCAAACACGCCAGCTAGCAATTGAACATTGCCTCCAGTGGCCGGCACCGGGGCCGACCGAGCCCCCAAACCAGACGCCCCGGTGCCGGCCGTCCATTTGACCTAGTCAGTCCCTCGGCCCCGCGCAGCTTGCTGCCGGGGCCGTTTTTTTGCTTTCCCGGGCTTGCCTCAGCGCCGATAGAGCGCCGCGCCCATGATCGGGCCGGGCATGCCGGCCTGGTCGGATTGCAGCAGCACGGCCACGCCCGTGGCCCCCGCCGGCAGCGCCTCGCTGAGCGGCATGCGGATCACCGCGCCGCCCTCGGCGTCCCACAGCCCCACGCCCTGGCGCTGCGTCACCACCTGCGAATACAGGATCTGCTGGCCGGCATTCTCGCCACGCTCGATCGTCACCTCGGCATTGTCGATGAAGCTGACCAGCCAGATCATCGCGTCCCCGACACCCGGCTGCGGCGGAATGCGGATCTCGATGCGATCCTCGACCCGCGTCAGTTCGACGGGCACCTCGAGCGTGGCTCCGGAGATGGCCGAGCGCACGTCGCGGGCCTTGGAGCCCACGACATGCGAGCCGCCATTGATCACCATTTGCGGGGTGTAGATGCGCGAATTGCCCCAGCCGGCGGCATAGGCGCGCTGGCGCTCGGAAAAGGCCGGGCTGGCAAAAGTGTCCTCCCAGCCGATATAGTCCCAATAGTCGACGTGATAGGCCAGCGCCACCACGTCGTCGCGCCCGTCGAGCTCGGTCAGCAGCGCATCGGCCGGCGGGCAGGAGGCGCAACCCTGGCTGGTGAACAGCTCCACCACCACCCGCGCCTCCGAACGGATCTCCTCGCCGATCGCCGCCCCGCAGATCAGCAGGACACCCAGGATGGCCGCCAGCCACATAGGGCGCGGACCGGTCCCGAACGACGGCCCGTCCCGGGCGTCAAGCGTTGCGATGGAGGATGTCATGCGCCGTTCCGTAGCCGTCTTGCGGCTCCGGTTCTAGTCCCCTCGTGCCGGCGCAAGCCACTCAACAAAGGGTGAGAGACCGGACGGCATCGCCGCCCGGCCCCAAGCTTGCGTCAGGCCGCGACCAGGCTGCGCAGCACGTAGTGCAGGATGCCGCCATGCTTGAAATAGTCGAGCTCGTTGGCGGTATCGATGCGGCACAGCGCGTCGATCTCGGTCACTTCGCCATTGGCGCGGGTGATCTTGACCTTCATCATGGCGCGCGGCTCGATGCGCTCGACGCCCTCGATGTCGATGGTCTCCGAACCGTCGAGCCCGAGGCTCTGCCAGCTCTGGCCCTCCACGAACTGCAGCGGAATCACGCCCATGCCCACGAGGTTGGAGCGGTGGATGCGCTCAAAACTCTGCGCGATCACGGCCTTGACCCCGAGCAGGTTGGTGCCCTTGGCCGCCCAGTCGCGCGACGAGCCGGTGCCGTATTCCTTGCCCGCGAAGACGACCAGCGGCGTGCCCTCGGCCTGATAGGCCATGGCCGCGTCGTAGATCGGCATCTGCTCGCCCGACGGCCCCTTGGTGAAGCCGCCCTCGACCCCGTCCAGCATCTGGTTCTTGATGCGGATATTGGCGAAGGTGCCGCGCATCATCACTTCGTGATTGCCGCGCCGCGCGCCATAGGAGTTGAAATCCTTGGGCGCCACCTGCCGCTCGATCAGGTACTGGCCCGCCGGGGTGTTGGCCTTGAACGAGCCGGCCGGCGAGATGTGGTCGGTGGTGATCGAATCGAGGAACAGCGACAGGATGCGCGCGCCGCGGACATCCTCGACCGGCTTGGGCTCGAGCGTCAGATCCTCGAAATAGGGCGGGTTCTGCACATAGGTCGAGCTGGCGTTCCAGCCATAGGTCTCCCCGCCATCGACGGCGATCCCCTGCCAGTGCTCGTCGCCCTTGAACACGTCGGAATAGCGCCCGCGGAACATTTCCGGCGTCACGTGCTCGCGCACGATCTCGGCGATCTCATGGTTCGAGGGCCAGATGTCCTTGAGATAGACCGGCTTGCCGTCCGACCCGGTGCCCAGCGGCTCGGTGACGAGGTTCTTGTGCAGCGTGCCGGCGATGGCATAGGCGACCACCAGCGGCGGCGAGGCGAGATAGTTGGCCCGCACGTCCGGGTTCACGCGCCCCTCGAAATTGCGGTTGCCCGACAGCACCGAGCAGGCCACCAGCTCGTTCTCGTTGATGCAGTCCGAGATCGCCTGCGGCAGCGGGCCCGAATTGCCGATGCAGGTGGTGCAGCCATAGCCGACGAGGTTGAAGCCCATCGCGTCGAGATCGTCCTGCAGGCCCGCGGCGGTGAGATAGTCGGTCACCACCTGCGATCCGGGCGCCAGCGAGGTCTTGACCCACGGCTTCGACTTCAGCCCCAGGGCATGTGCCTTGCGCGCGACGAGCCCCGCCGCCACCAGTACCGAGGGGTTGGAGGTGTTGGTGCACGAGGTGATGGCCGCGATCACCACATGGCCGTCATCGAGCTTGTAGCTCTGCCCGTTGACCGGGAAGGCCGCTTCGTCGGGCAGGAGCGCTTCCTCGGGAATGTCGTCCACACCCGTGGCCCCCTCGTCGACGAAGCGCGATTCCTGCTTGTCGCGCGGCAGCTTGGTGCGGTCGATCCGCCCCCCGCTCAGCTCGGGCAGCACGGCGGCGAAGGATTCCGCCGCATCGGCCAGCGCCACGCGGTCCTGCGGGCGCTTGGGGCCGGCGAGCGAGGGCACGACCGTCGTCAGGTCGAGCTCCAGCGTGTCGGTGAACACCGGGTCCGGCGTCAGCGTGTCGCGGAACATGCCCTGCGCCTTGGCATAGGCCTCGACCAGCGCCACGCGCTCCGGGGCCCGCCCCGAGGTCGACAGATATTTCAGCGTATCGGCATCGACCGAGAAGAAGCCGCAGGTCGCGCCGTATTCCGGCGCCATATTGGCGATCGTCGCCTGGTCCTCGAGGCTCAGATGATCGAGCCCCGGCCCGTAGAATTCGACGAACTTGCCGACCACGCCCTTCTTGCGCAGCATCTCGGTCACCGTCAGCACCAGATCGGTGGCGGTGACGCCCTCGTTGATCCTGCCCGTCATCTTGAAGCCGACGACTTCGGGGATCAGCATGGTGATCGGCTGGCCGAGCATGGCCGCCTCGGCCTCGATGCCGCCCACGCCCCAGCCCAGCACGGAAAGGCCGTTGACCATGGTGGTGTGCGAATCCGTGCCCACCAGCGTGTCGGGATAGGCGATCGTCTCGCCATTCTCCTCGCGCGTCCACACGGTCTGGGAGAGATATTCGAGGTTCACCTGGTGGCAGATGCCGGTGCCCGGCGGCACGACGCGGAAATTGTCGAACGCCTTCTGGCCCCAGCGCAGGAATTCGTAGCGCTCGCCATTGCGCTCATATTCGAGCAGCACATTGTCGTTGAAGGCGCGCGGGGTGCCGAAGGCGTCGACCATCACCGAGTGGTCGATGACGAGATCGACCGGCACCTGCGGGTTGACCTTCTGCGGATCGGCCCCGAGCTTGGCGGTCGCGTCGCGCATGGCGGCGAGGTCGACCACCGCCGGCACGCCGGTGAAGTCCTGCATCAAGACGCGCGCCGGGCGATACGAGATCTCGTGCTCGGATGTGCGCGTCTTCAGCCATTCGGCCACGGCGATGATGTCGTCCTTCGTCACCGTGCGCCCGTCCTCGAAGCGCAGCAGGTTCTCGAGCACCACCTTCATCGAGGCCGGCAGCTTCGAGACGCCCGCCAGCCCGTTCTTCTCGGCCTCGGGAATCGAGTAATAGACATAGCTCTTGCCGCCGACCTCGAGGGTCTTGCGGGACTTGAAGCTGTCAAGCGAAGTGTCGGTCACGGTTCCGCCCTGTGTTGTTCTCGGTTGATATGCTGCATTGGCTCGGCCTTCCGGCGGCGGCTCCCTGCGGCCCGATCTGCGAAACCCCGCAAATCCGGCCTTCTTCTGCGCCAACCCTGGAATGGCTCCAATCTATGACCTGTTATAGCGGGCCTCGATTCCGCTTGCCAGTGCCCGCGGCGGTTCAATACGAGATGACCCCATGACGCGCGAGCAAACCACGGACCGAGCCGCACTTCCGGTCGCCCTTATGGCGCGCGCGCTTGTCGGCGGGCGCGCCGGGCGGCGCCTGTTCGGCCCGCTCGATCTTTCTCTCGCGCCCGGCTCGCTGATCGAGCTGCGCGGGCCGAACGGGGCCGGCAAGTCGACCCTGCTGCTCACCCTTGCCGGCCTGCTCCCCGTCCTTTCGGGCGCCGTCGAATTTTCCGGCCACGACCCGGAGGCCCCGCGCCCGGTGGCCCTGCTCGGCCACCGCAACGCCGTGCGCGCCCGCCTCACCGCGCGCGAGACCCTCACCTTCTTCGCAGCGCTCGAAACCGCGCCCGGCCTGTCGCCCGAAGCCGCCCTCGCCGCGGTCGGCCTCGAAAAACTCGCCTCGCGCGATGCCGGCCAGTTCTCCCAGGGCCAGGCCCGCCGGCTCGCCTTTGCCCGCCTGCTGGTCGCCCCGCGCCCCATCTGGCTGCTCGACGAGCCCATGGCCGGCATCGACGCCGAGGGCGAGGCCCGGCTCGGCGCGCTGATCGCCGATCATCTGGCCGCCGGCGGCGCCGTCATCGCCGCCATCCACGCCGATCTGCCCAAAAATCTTGCCGGCACCCGCATCGAACTCGGGGTCAGGCGCTGATGGCCGGATTCACCGCCATATTCCTGCGCGACCTGCGCCTCGCCCTGCGCGCCAATGGCGAGGCGCTGGCGCTGGTCGCCTTCTTCATCCTCGTCGGCGTGGTCATCCCCTTCGCCGTCGGCCCCGACCGCGTGCTCCTCGCCCGCCTCGCCCCGGCCATCGTCTGGGTCGCGGCCTTCCTCGCCATGCTGATCGGCATAGAGCGCCTGTTCCGCGCCGACCACGAGGACGGCACCCTGCTGGTCCTGCGCCTCTCCGGCACCGGGCTCACGACGGCCGTCGCCGCCAAACTCCTCGCTCACTGGCTGCTCACCGCCGTGCCGCTGATCGCCGCCACTCCCGTGCTCGCCGTGCTGCTCGGGCTCGACATTCCCGGCTGGCTGGTGCTGGTCGCCGCCCTAATGCTGGGCACGCCCGGCCTTGCCGCGCTCGCGACCCTCGCCGCCGCCCTCACCGTCAGTCTCAGGCGCGGCGGGCTGGTCGCCCCGGTCATCGTCATGCCGCTCGCTCTGCCCATCCTGATCTTCGGCGTCGGCGCCAGCGCCCCCACCGCCGGCCAGTCCACCGGCGCCGCCCTGCTGCTACTTGCCGCAGCCAGCCTGGTGCTGATCGCGATCACACCCTTTGGCGCCGCCCTTGCCCTGGCGGCGGCGGAAGATTAGAGCCCTCGGACCATGACGATGCGCAGCATGAACTGGTACGAGCCCATCCGCCGCCTGGCCCATCCGGGCCAGTTCGTGCGGCTGGCCGACCGGCTCATCGTCCCGCTCTGGATCCTGACCGGCCTGCTCTTTGTCGCCGGGCTGTCTCTGTCCCTGTTCGGCTCGCCCGCCGACTACCAGATGGGCGACACCGTGCGCATCATGTATGTCCATGTGCCCACCGCCTGGCTGAGCCAGTTCGTCTATGCCGCCATGGCCGTCTCGGCGCTCGGCACGCTGGTGTGGCGCCATCCGCTGGCCGATGTCTCGATGCAGGCCGCCGCCCCGCTCGGCGCCGCCTTCACCGCCCTCGCCCTCGTCACCGGCGCGCTCTGGGGCCGCCCCACCTGGGGCACGTTCTGGGAATGGGACGGGCGCATGACCTCGACGCTGGTCCTCTTCCTCATCTATCTGGGCATCATCGCTTTGTGGCGCGCCTTCGAGGACCCGCTGCGCGCCGCCCGCTTCGTTGCCGTCCTCACTTTGGTCGGCGCCGTCAACATCCCCATCGTCAAATTCTCCGTCGACTGGTGGGCGACGCTGCACCAGCCCGCCAGCGTCTTCCGCGCCGACGGCCCCACCATGCCCCCCCAAATGCTCGTGCCGCTGCTGGTCATGGCCCTCGCCTTCACCGCGCTGTTCGCCGTGCTGCACCTGATCGGCATGAAGACCGAGCTCGCAAACCGCCGCATCGCCACCCTCGAACGCCGCCTTGCGGAGCGCGAGCCATGATCGATCTCGGCCAGCACGCCGGCTACATCCTCGCCGCCTATCTGATCTCGGCCCTCACCGTCGCCGGCATCGTCGCCATCCGCCTGCTCGCCGCGCGCGCGGCGCGCCGCCGCGTCGCCGCGCTCGAAGCCGAGCTCGGCATCGAGCGATGAACCCCACCCGCCTCGCCCTCGCCATCCTGCCGCTGGCCTTGCTCGCCGGGCTGGTGGCCGTCTTCGCCGTCTCGCTCGAGCGCGACCCCGACCTCGTGCGCTCCGTGCTCATCGACCGCCCGGCGCCCGAATTTACCCTCCCCCCGCTCGAAGGCGTCGACCGGCCCGGCTTCGACACCGCATCGCTCGCCGGCGCCCCCACCCTGGTCAACGTCTTCGCCAGCTGGTGCGTCCCCTGCCGCGACGAGCACCCGCTGCTGATGGCGCTCGCCGAGCGCGGCGACATCCGCCTTTACGGCATCAACCACTCCGACGCCCCGGAGAACGCCCGCGCCTTCCTCGACGAGCTCGGCAACCCCTATGACGCCATCGGCACCGACCGCGACCGGCGCGTCTCCATCGACTGGGGCGTCTATGGCGTGCC
>JAEWHZ010000120.1 GCA_023387585.1 Pseudomonadota bacterium | reverse complement strand
TGCTGCAATAATGCAGAAACAAGGGAGGTCCATATGCCGTTGATGCAACGGTTCCGTCGCATCGTTGCGACGGGCGTGTTTAGCGCTTTCGCTATTCTATCGCTCTCGGCCGCCGCTGTCGCACAAGTGCCCAGCAGGGCCGAGACGCTGAGGCGTTGTCGCGCGTTGGGTTGAAGCCCGAACAGGTGCTCGGTCGCTATCCGCACCAGTTGAGCGGCGGCCAGCGCCAGCGCATCGTGGTGGCGCGCAGCCTCATGTTGCGGCCCCGGCTGATCGTTGCCGACGAACCTGTCTCGATGATCGACGCCTCACTGCGGGCGACGATCCTCAACCGCATTGCGGCGCTGCGCGACGAGCTCGGTATCTCGATCATCTATATCACCCACGACCTCGCCACCGCCCGGCAGGTCGCCGACGAGCTTTACGTCCTCTATCGCGGTGAGACCGTCGAGTCGGGGTCCGCCGAGCAGGTGCTGTCGAACCCGCAGCACGACTATACGCGCCTGCTTGTCGGCTCCATCCCGCGCCCCGACCCCGACCGGCCCTGGGTGCTGCCGTCCGACGCCGAGCCCTCCGCAGGCTGAACCATTCCAACGCAAGGCAACGAAAGATATCGCAATGATCCGTACCGCCATCCTGAGCTTCTGGCACGTCCATGTCGCGGGCCACATCAAGCAGGCAAACGAGCATCCCGATATCGAGCTGGTCGCAGCCTGGGACGAGGATCCCGCCCGTGGCCGTGAGCGCTCGGCGGAAGTCGGGCTCGAATTCATCGAGAGCCTCGATGAACTGCTGGCACGCACCGACATCGATGCGGTTATCGTGCAATGCGCGACGGGCCTCCATCTCGAGGTCATCACCAAGGCCGCAGCGGCCGGCAAGCATGTGCTCAGCGACAAGGTGCTGGCGGCGACCCTCAAGGAAGCCAATCAGATCGTCGCTGCCGCCGATGCTGCCGGTATCGTGCTGGTCACCAGCATGGTCGCGATCTACCACGACTACATCAACACCATGCGCGAGGTGATCGAATCCGGCGAGCTCGGCCAGATCGTCAACATCCGCATGATGAGCTGCCATGGCCGTGCGGTCGACAGCAGCCTGCCGCCGGGCTTCTTCAGCCAGAAGGAGGCGGCGGGCGGCGCGGTGGTCGATATGTGCCACGTGCTCTATGCGCTGCCCTTCCTCGTCGGCAAGATGCCGCTCGGCGCCTACTCGATCTTTTCTAGGATCACCGGCAAGGAGGTGGAGGACCACGGCGTCATCCTCTACGACTTCGACGATGGCTCGCATGCCAATATCGAGATCAGCTTCGCCACCAAGGCGGCCCCGCGCATGGAGATCGAGATCAACGGCACAGAAGGGACCATCCACTTCCGCGCCGACGCGCATCCTACCGGCACGGGCGCGCCGCCGAACGCGGTGTTCCTCAAGGCGATCGAGGACCCCGCGAACTTCCAGCCACTCGCCTATGGCCAGCAGGAGACCACTCCGCTGCGCCTCTGGGTCGACCACATCAAGGCCAAGGCACGGCCCGATGACAATGTCGCCCGCGCCATCGACCTGTCGCGTATGAACGAAGCTGCCTACCTTTCGGCCGCTCGCGGTACCCGCGTCGCGCTGGACACGCTGGAGGCCTGAAGCTGACAAAGCGGATGGAGAGTGCGGATCGGACGTGGCAGCAGGCGTCAAGGCTGCTGTATCGTCATCCGTCAGGGGAAAGCGTATGGCCAAGAAGGTAACAATCCAGCAGCTCGCACAGGAGCTCAATCTCTCGTCGGCAACCGTCAGCCGCGCTCTCAACGACCATCCGCAGATCAATGCCGACACCAAGCGGGTAGTGGGTGAACTGGCCGAAAAGCTCGGCTACGCGGCCCGCCAGCCGGCGGTGCATCGGTCTGGTTCACCGGGATCCAAGAAGCCGATCGTCTGGATCACGCCGCTGGTGAACTTCCAGTTCGAGGATCCCATCATCCTCGAGATCATCGGCGGCATCGTCAGTCGCTGCGCCGAGATCGGACGTGCGTTCCTCCACATCCCCACCGATGCGAGCCATGAGCTCGAAACCTATCGCGAGCTTATCGCATCGAAGGAAATTGGCGGCTTCATCCTTGCCAACCGGCTGGCGGAAGGAGACCGACGCCTCGATTTCCTGATGGAAAACCGGGTGCCGTTCATCTCCCATGGTGCGATCCCCCCCACCTCGCACACTTATGCCTGGGTGAGGGTCGACTTCGCCCACGCCTACTGGATGGGCACGCGCCATCTGCTCGATCTGGGGCACCGGGATATCGCGCTCCTCAACGCCATGCCGGGTTTCCAGGCCAGTGCCGAGCGTGAGAGTGGCTTCCGACAGGCCCTCGCCGAGAGCGGTGTTACCGTCAGCGAGAACTGGGTGATTGGCGGTCCCAAAAACGAGGAGTTCGGCTACCGCATCGCACACCAACTGCTCGATACCACACCCGCCCCTACCGCCATCGTCTGCTCCAGCGTAATGACGGCGCGGGCAGCGGTCTTTGCCGTCGAAGAGCGCAACCTCGTGGTCGGGCGAGATGTCTCGATCGTCGCGTTCGATGACAACGTGGCAGGCACCTTCCATTTCACGCCGCTGACGACGATGTTCTCCCCGGTACGCCCGATAGGTCGTCGAATCGTCGATATCCTCGAACGCGTCATCGAGGGTGAAGATGTCACCGACCTTAACTTCATCCAGCGCGCCGAGCTGTTGGTGCGCAGCTCGAGCGGCCCTCTCGCCCAGCCGACGGAACCGCTTCCACGGCCGGCCGGCCGCCTCCAGTCATCACGATAACAGTAGGACCGACGAGTATGCAGGCGCTCAATCCGCCCGATTCATTTCGTATTGCAATTGCCGGCGTGTCGCATAGCCACGTCAAGATTTTCCACCGCTCCAACTTCCTGTCCCGAATGGATCTTGTCGGCGTCTCGGAGCCTGATCCGGTTCAACTCAAGGCCTTCGGTGAGCTTCACGATCTGCCGGCGGATCGGCTATTCGACGATGTTGGCCGTATGCTCGACACCACCAAGCCTGAAGCGGTCTGTGCTTTCGGTTCGATCCGCGAGCATCTCGCGGTAGTCGAAGCGGCGGCGCTGCGCGGCATCGACGTGATGGTCGAAAAGCCGCTCGCGATCAGCGTCGCCGATGCTAGGCACATGGCGGCACTTGCGCGCGAGCACGGCATTCGCGTGCTCACCAACTACGAAACTACCTGGTATGCGAGCACTCAGCACGCCATCGCCGAGGTTGACGCAGGTAAGCTTGGCGACATTCGCAAGGTCGTCGTGCATGACGGGCACAAGGGTCCGATTGAGATCGGCTGCAAACCCGAATTCGTCGAATGGCTTGCCGACCCGCAGCACTCGGGCGGCGGGGCGTTGCCCGATTTCGGTTGCTACGGCGCCAACCTGGTAACGCGCCTGCTCAACGGACGGCGGCCGCGGCGGGTTATGGCCGTGACCCATCAGTTCAAGCCCGACCTCTACCCCAAGGTCGAGGACGATGCGACGATCCTCGTGAGCTACGATACATGCGAGGTCATCATCCAGGCGTCCTGGACCTGGCCAATTGCGCGTAAGGACATCGAGATTTACGCCAGCGACGGGCAGATGATTGCGCATGATGGTCGCACGGTGTCGACGCAGATGATCGATACCCCGAATCGCGAAGTCCACGAGACGCTGCCTCTTCTCTTGCAACCATACGACGATCCGTTCGCACATCTCGCTGCCGTCGTGCGAGGCGAGATCGAGCTTGCACCGAACGACCTGGCTGAACTCGACAACAACGTCCTCGTCGTGGAGATCCTTGAGGCGGCGCGCATGTCGGCCGAACAGGGCCGCCCCGTCGACCTGACCTGAACCGGAGACTAGAGACTATGATTCGTTGGGGTATCCTCGCGGCGGGCAACATCGCGGGCAAGTTCACCGCCGACCTGTTGCTGGCCGGACATACGGTGACCGCGGTCGGCTCCCGGTCCGCGCCGAAGGCGGCGGATTTCGCTGCTCGTTACGGTCTTGGCCGATCGCATGGCAGCTACGAGGCCCTGGTCGCCGATCCTGAGGTCGACGCCGTCTACGTGGCAACGCCGCATCCGATGCACGCACCGGCGGCGCGTCTCGCTATTGCCGCCGGCAAGCATGTGCTGATCGAAAAGCCGTTTACCCTCAATGCCGCTGAAGCACAGGATATCATGGAGCGCGCCGAGGCGAAGGGGGTAGTGCTGCTCGAGGCAATGTGGACGCGCTTCCTGCCCCACATGATCCGGCTGCGCGAGGTGCTGGCCTCGGGCATGATCGGTACGCCGCTGACGCTGGTTGCTACGCATAACCAGGACCTGCCCGACGATCCCGAGCACCGTCTCAACAATCCAATGCTGGGTGGTGGCGCACTGCTCGACCTCGGCATCTATCCGGTTTCGTTTGCTCATGACGTGTTCGGCAAGCCAGTCTCGATTGCTGCCAGTGGGCGGCTCCGCAACACTGGTGTAGACGCAGAAGTGAGCGCCATCCTGCGCTATGCGAGCGGCTCTACAGCGCTGGTGCTCACAGCGAGTGATTCCGCAGGTCCGAACACGGCCCAGATCACCGGTAGCGAGGGTTATATCGAGATCGATGGTACTTGGTACGTGCCTACGACATTCCGCGTCTATGACAGTAAGAAAACGCTCATCGATACCTATGTTTCGAGCGTCGGGGGGCGCGGCATGCAGTTCCAGGCGGCCGAACTCGAGCGCCTCGTTGCCGCGGGCCAGACCAGCAGCGAACTGATGCCGGTCAGCGAGTCGGTCGAGATCATGCAGACGCTAGATGCGATCCGCGCCCAGATTGGCGTGCGTTACCCAGGCGAATAGAGCATCAG
>JAEWHZ010000076.1 GCA_023387585.1 Pseudomonadota bacterium | reverse complement strand
CGAGCATGGCCCTGAAGCGATGCGGAAAGCGGGTCGTGGTCATGGCGCGATCACTCTTTGAAAAATTGCCCCGGCGGGCTTCTGTCGGCGCTGAATACGGCATCGAGGCCGCCGGCGCGATGGTTCGGACAATAATAAGGCCAAAATCCGGAATCGGCCACCGATTACGGCATGCCGATGGGGCGGGCCTCACCCCATTGTCACCCGGCGAAACACTATACGCAGGCCGGGGTCTATCTCCGGACGTTTCCATGGCTCCGGTGGCGCTTCGGCCGAATCCCCTCGTGATAGGCCCCGGCCTGCGCCGGGGTGACACCGGAGATGTATGAGGAATTGTGCCTCATCAATGTCATGTCGTAAACGGAGGTCCTCTCCTTATCATCACTCGCGCGGCCCGTCATTTCCGCATCATGAAAAAACCCTTGCCACGGGCGGATTTACGGGCGGCTCGCTTGACAGCTCCGGCGGTGCGACCGACGCTGCCACCGAGTGCGATAAAGCGCGGCGTCCCCGGAGCGCCTGTCGCCGGGAGACAGCATGGCGACCTTGGACGAGAAACTTGTCGCGCCGCGACGAGACCTGGACAATCTCAGGGCGGTCCTGTTCATGCTCGGCTCGATCGGTTTCTTCTCGGCGATGTTCGCGTCCGGCCGCTTCGTCGGGGACGAGGCCTCGGCGCTGCAGATCTACTTCCTGCGCTTTCTCGGCGGCTTCCTGACCGTGCTGTGCGTCGCACTGGTGCTGCGCCGGAGCGCGTCGTCGCTGCGCAGCCGAAAGCCGTCTCTTCAGGTGCTGCGCATCTTCGGCGGAGCGTTCGGCGGGGTGGCGCTGGTCCATGCCAATGCCAACATGCCCATCGTCGACGCCAATGCGATCAGCCAGCTCAGCGCCATCTTCCTTGTGGTGCTCGGCATGGCGTTCCTCGGCGAGCGGCCGCGGGCCTGGCACTTCGTCGCGATCCTCGTCTGCGTTCTCGGCGCGGCGACGGTGATGGCGGCACGCGGCGCCTTCTCGAATTTCAGCCCCGCCTATCTGGGGCCGGCTTCCATCGCGCTGCTGGGGGCGCTGCTGATGGCGTTCGAAAGCCTGTTCATCAAGCTGCTGACGCGGGTGGACGACATGCTGACGACGCTGCTCTACGCCAATGCGCTGGGCACGCTGATCCTCTTGGTGCCGGCGCTGCTGACCTGGCAGTCCTGGGGCGCGGTCAACCTGGCGCTGCTGGCGCTCGGCCCGCTGGCCATCCTCGCCCAATACTGCACGTTTCGCGGCTACATGCTGGCCGATGTGACGCTGATCGCGCCGATCAAATATAGCGGGCTGATCTTCGCGGCGGCGATCGGCTGGATCTTCTTCGCCGAGGCGCCGACCCTCGGTGTCGTCCTCGGCGCCTGCCTCATCGCCGCCGGCGGCATCCGGCTGGCGACGCTGCGGCGTTAGGGGGCCGGCCCAGACTAGAACCCGGCCCCCGCGTTCACCGAGATGCTGACGCTGCGGGTGCCGGAGGTGAGGCCGGAGAGGCCGAGCGTGGTGCTGAGGCGGGCGCCGGCGGCGGAGCCAAGCTCGATGCCGCCTTCGATGCGGGCGCCGAAGGCGCTGTTCGTGCCGAGCTGGGCGATGGCATCGAGCCGCAGCGACAGGGCGCGCGTTAGCCCTTCATCGGTGGTGATGTGGACGATGCCGGGACCGCCGGAGATACGTCCGGTGCTGGCGAGCACCTCGGGCACGGCAATGCCATTGGTGCCGGTATAGGCTTCCGAGCGCTCCTCGACATAGCCGGCGGCGAGGCGCGGGGCGAAGGTCCACGGACCTTCGGTAAACCGGCCTTCGAGCGTGGCGTTGACCAGCCAGCGGGTGGAGCCGAAATCGTCGGTGACGCCGCCGGTTTCGATGCGGTTGCCGGCGGTGCCGGCGGCGGCGAGCAGGTCGAGATGCAGTTCGTCGGTCAGCCGGGCGGTGACATAGGGGCCGGCGAGCCAGCCGGTGCCGGACAATGTGCTGCCCAGCGTCTCGAAGCGGTCGATATTGTCGAGCGCGGCGAAGGCGCCGACCAACAGGTCGGGGTTGACCAGATAGTCGGCGCCGATGGAGCCGGTGGAGAAGCGGCCATTGCCGGCGCCGGTCTCGAACAGGGCGAAGGTGCCGTCGATCCAGATGTCGAAGGCGCGCGGCTCGCCGGCTTCATCGAAGGCTTCGAAGGCGGAAAGGGAACCGGAGACCGGCAGGGTGCCGGTGGTGGCGACGACATCGAGATAGCTGAGCACGTCACCGCCGGTGAAATTCGCGGGCGCCGGAGTGCCGTTCAGGCGGCCGAAGCGGCGCGAGGGATCGGGGGCGTTGGTGAGCAGCAGGCCGGCGCGGGCGTCGAGGAAGGACTGGATCTGGTCGGTGGGGGCCTGAACCGCAGGCGTGCTGACGAAGGGATATTGCGCGCAACTGGGGTCGAGGGTCGCCGGATCGAACTCAAGCGTGGCACCGGGCACGGCCCGGGAAAGATCGAAGGTCGAGCCCCGAGGCGTATACTGATCATATGCAGTAGTGTCCTGAAAGGCAATTTTGAACGGTCTGGAGCTCGGTTGGCTGAATATACGGAAGTTCCACGGGGCTGAAAGAGATGTATTATAAGTAATCCCAATATCCAAATGACTCAATATAGTATTATATCCATCCAATATATATATACTACATAGTAATCAAGCCCCGCTCCATCATTATTATTTGCAAATCTATCATAATTAACACGAAATGTTGTGTCTCCATTCGGGTTGCATGTGTGAGAAACCGACAAGGAAACGCTGGGATTGGTGATCTGGATCGCAAGCGTGGGGCTGGCGTACATCATGCCTGTCGCAAACGACAGCGCGGCCAAAACTCCGCTCAACAGCGCCCGACGAATCCCCATCATGCGCTCGCCCCCCAACCATCGTAGGTTTATGAAAAGCTGGGGGGATGCTGTCAATGAGGAAAGAAAGTGCAGTACATCGCCCCCGCACTACATTCGATTTTTCTGAATCGGGTATTTCGTTCTAACTATTTGTTTTCTCGCATGATGTTCCCGAAAACCTGCAACTTTTCGGCATCATGCTTTACGGCGCGCCGTCGACGCCGAGATTGGCGCCGGCTGGGGCCTTGAGCAGGAAGGTGGCGGTGAAGCGGGTGTCGTTGGGGCTGGTGTGGGTGGGGCCGTTGAAGCTGACGCCGCCGCCGATGGCGAGGTAGCCGTCATCATAGCGCAGCCCGGCGCTGGCCTGCAGCCAGGAGTTGGCGGCGAGGTCCCAATAGAGGCCGGCGGTGACGCGCCAGTAATCGGCGACGGGGATGCCGAGCTCGCCGCCGATCTCGTGCTGGTCGGCGACGACGCCGGCCGCCGGGTTGGGGGCGCGATAGAGATAGTCGAGCCCGACCGTGTAGCCGTCGAGTTCGGCCTGGGCTCCGAGCCCGGCGCGGTCGATGCGCGGGCCGTCCGGATCGACGATCAGCTTGCCGCCGAGCTGGAACTGCGGGTTGAAGCGCGCATAGGCGCCGAGGACGCCGTATGAGGCGGGGCCGAGCAGGGCGGCGGTGGCGCCTGGCATGGCCGGATCGCCGAGGACGAAGGAATTGGCCCCGGCGAGATGGAAGGACTGGCCGGCGAGCAGGTCGAGGCTGGAGCCGTCGGCGAAACTGGCCGAATAGCGCCCGCCGAGATTGGCGCGCAGCCCGGTCTCCTGCCGGTCGGTGCCGGAGAAGCGGTTGTAGCTGAACAGGTTCGTGTCGTCGAAGACGAAGCTCTGCGCCGTCTCGTTGGTGATGCCGGGGAACGGGTTGTCGCCGCGATAGACGATCTGGGCGATCGGCTCGACGACATGGGTGGTGAGCCCGTCGTCGATCGCCCAGGGCCAGCGGATGTCGAGGGCCGCGATCGGGGTGGCGCTGAACAGGGCGGCCGAGCCCGGCGCCAGCGCGCTGGCCGAATGCGAGGTCCAGGAGGCGGCGTCGGCGCGGGCGCCGAGATAGGGGGTGACCAGCACGCCGGCGGGGCCGATATACTGGTTCTGCCAGGCGAGCTGGGCGGTGGCGTGGTAGCGCTCGCCGGCGAAGCCGAGCGCGTGCGAAACGCCGTTGACCGGACCGATGACGTGGTCGGCGAGGCGCTGGACGCCGAGCAGGCGGCCGTCGAGCTCGAGCTGGCCGAGACCTTGGCCCAGGGCGATGATGCGCTCATAGCGCAGATTGGGCAGCGCCTGGCCCTGGCGGTCCTGCTCGGCCATGGTGTGGTCGCCCAACAGGTTGAAGCGCTGGGCGCGCACATCGAAATAGGTCTGGCCTTCGAGATAGGTCGTATAGAGCTGGTTCACCGAGGAATCGGCGTTGGTCAGCCGGTAGTCCTTGAGGAAGGCGGCGTCGGTGAAGGTGGTGAAGGAATAGCCGACCGTCCAGTGCTCGGCCGGGGTGAAGCGGCCCGCGCTCTGGACGGCGCCGCGCCAGTCGCGCTGGGCCTCGGTGAAGGTGAAGGCCTGCGGGTCGAACTGGTAGAGGCCCGACGCCTTGATCTGGAAACTGCCCTGATCGAAGCGCTGCACCCATTCGGCGCCGAGCAGGAAACCCTGCCGGCTGACCAGGGTGGGATAGAGGATCACGTCGGTGAAGCGGGACGAATGGACGGTGACCGGCACCTCGACCTTGACGCCGATCTGGTCGGAGTAGTCGATGGTGGGACGGAAGCGCTCCAGCACCTCGTTGGAGAGGTCGGGGATCCACAGATAGGGCAGCCAGGCGACGGGGACGCCGAGCAGTTCGAGGGTCGGGTGCTCGAGGGTGACGGAGTTGTCTTCCTCGTTCTTGACGATGCGCGCGGCGCTGACGCGCCAGCCGATGCGGCGGCCCTTGGCGTCGATGCAGTCGCCGCAGGGGGCGTAGGTGGCCTGTTCGAGGATGGTCTGGAGGGCGGTGTCGTAGTCGACGCTGTCGGCGGTGATGCGCGCGCCGTCATAGCCGGTGATGGTGAGGGCGCTGATGAAGCCCTCGCGCATGCCGCCCTGGATTTCGAGGTCCTGCCCGTCGAGCACGTTCCCGGAGGGGTCGATGATGCGGGCGGGGCCGGAAAAGCGCACGGCGCCGGTGGTGCGGTCATAGACGATGCGCTGGCCGAGCGCGGTATAGCCCTGATAGCGGAACACCACGTCGCCCGTGGCGACGATGAGGCCCGAGCCTTCCAGCGTCAGCGTCTCTGCCTCGATGGCGGCCTGGCCGCCGGGGGTGACCGGGGCGTTGAAGAAATCGTCGGGCACGAGGCCCTGCGCCGCGACCGGAGCGGCGGAGGTCGACAGAATCGCTACGAGACCCGCCGCCAGCAGGGACAAGGCCGAACTCAAGCCACGGCGACGGTCCCTCATACGCGTCCGTCTTCCTTGTACAACAGCACCGTCACCCCGATGACCGCAGCGACGAATGCCGGCCCCAGGGCCGCAAGGGCAGGATGGATCACGCCGCCCGCGCCTGCCCGTTCGGACATCTCGGTGATGACGAAGACCACGAACCCCAGAACCATCCCGTAAAGGATGGCCGCCCCATAATTATTGTGCCTTCGATAACCCGCGGTAAACGCAAACGCAATCAGCAGCGAGCCCACCAGAGTGAGGGGCAGGGACAGGAGCTTGGCGAAGCGCGTGAGGGCGGCGGCGCGCACCAGCGGGTCGGAGATTCCGCCGCTTATGAGGGTGAACAGCTCGAAGAAGGTGACGTCCTCGATCGAGGTCAGCTTGAGCCGAACCTCGCTGGCGGTGGAGGTGGTGCGCACGGAATATTCGTCGATCAGCCGGGGTGGATTGTCGGGGGTGCGCAGCAGGGCCTGCGACAGGACCCAGCGCCCGCCGCGCAATTCGGCCTCGCGCGCCTCGATGCGCTCGGAAAGCCCGTCGAGGCGGAACAGGGTGACTTCGACCAGCCGCGCGCCGCCATCGCGCACGCCGCGCGCCATCAGCACATATTGCTCGTCGGACGAGGCGCGCTGCTCGAGCCAGATCTCGCCGGGCGGGGTGAGCAGGACCGCCTCGCCCGGCGCCATGGGGGCGAGATCGCGCACGAGGCTGGTGGTGACGGTTTCGAGCTGCAGCGAGACGAAGAGCGCGGCGACGAAGACGGCGGCGACCGGGGCGCGGATGATGCGCCAGAAGGACAGGCCGGTCGACTGGATGACGGTGAGCTCGTGGCGCACCTTGAGGTCGAAAAAGCCGATGATGGCGCCGAGCAGCACGCTGATCGGCAGGGTCTTTATGGTCCAGCGCGCCCCGCTCGCCAGCACCATGACCAGCGCCCAGCCGAGGCCCATGGACTCCGAAATGGTGCGGAAGCGCCAGGTGTCGAGCGATTCCGCCAGGGTGATCAGCCCGAACAGCACGAAGACGGTGCCGAGGATGCGCGTGCCGACGCGCATGAGGACGAATCTGTCGATCCGGGTCATGCCGGCGCCCTGCGCAGCGGGCGGGGCAGGATGCGCCACAAGACGAGGGCGGCGCCGCAGGCGATCATCACCACCGAGCCAGAGGCCGCACCGTAGACCCAGCCGAACAGCCCGTAGGAGGACAGCGCCAGCTCGATAAAGGCGATGACCAGCACCACCACTTCGAGCGGCACCGCGAAGCCGCCGCGCCGGCCGGTAGGAAAGCCGGCGACCCCGAAGACGACGAGGCACATGCCGATCACCTTGAGCCCCTCGGACAGGCGCTGGACGAGGATGCGGCGGGTCTCGTCGTCGTCGGCGCCGCCGATGAGCTGGGCGGCGAGCGTAAAACTGTCGACCGAGGCGCGCCAGTCGCCGGGGGCGGGGGCCTGGGCAAAGCTGTCGACGCTGACCTCATAGACCTCGAAGCGCACCTCGGAGAAGCGGGTGCCGGCCTCGCGCGACTGGATGGCGCCGTCGCGCAGCGCGATGACATAGCCGTTTTCGTCGCGCGCCACGGTGCCGGACTGGGCGATATAGGTGCGGCGCACTTCGGGGTCGCGGCGGTCGTCGGCGAAGAAGTCGCGGATCTGCCCCACCCCCTCGCGGCCGCCGATCAAGACGACGACGCCGGGGGTGACCTGCATGAACTGGCCCGGGCGCAGGGTGTTGGAAACGAGGTCGGCGGCGATCTCGGCATTGAGATGGCCGAGGGCGCGATGGGCGGCGGGGGCGGCGATGTTGGCGAGGGCGAGCGTCGCCAGCGTGCCGAAGCTGGCGACCAGCAGGGTGGCCCGCAGCGCCGAGCCGAGCCCGCCGCCGATATGGATGATGTTGAGCTGCTGGCTCGAACGCAGGGAATTGAGCGCGCGCGCCAGCCCGATGCCGACGCAGACGAAGGCGAAGGTGAGCACCAGCGGCGGCATGGTCAAAACGCCCTGGAAGGCGAGGGTGAAAAGGCTCTGGCCCTTGACCGAAACGATGTCGAATACCCTGAGGCACTGGACGAGCCAGAGCAGCACCGACACGATCCCGAACAGGATGGCGGCGTCGACGATGAACTGGCGCGCGAGATAGGCCGTCAGCCGGCGCATTATGCCTCCGAAACAGCGGGCAAACTGAATCACAAGGGGCCGGCTGGCAAGCCGTGGGGAAAACTCCTCGCAATGTGTTGCGGGATTGACGCTTGGCGGCCGAGGGCCAAACATGGAGCCTCCTTCCCAAGACTCCTACAGTGGAAAGCCTTTCCGTGTCCCAGACCCTGTCGATCGAACTCGCCGATCTCGAAGCGGCGCCCGCCGAGCTCGCCGTCATCTATGTGCCCGAAGGTGGTGCGCCGGCCGGTCGGGGCGCGGCGCTGTGGGCGGGCGTGGGGCAGGATTTCGCTTCCGTCGCCGGGGTCTACAACTTCACCGGCAAGCAGGGGCAGGCGATCGATCTGCCGCTCGCCGGCGGCGATATCAAACGGCTGATGGTGCTCGGCGCGGGCAAGCCCGAGACGCAGCCGGCGGCGTGGCGCGATCGCGGCGGCTCGCTGATGGCCAAGCTGATGGCCGGCAAGGCGGCGAAGGCCGGCGTCTTCATCGAGGAACCTGCGGCGACGCCCGAGACCGTGGGCGCCTTCGCCGCCGGGCTGCGCCTGCGTCACTATCGCTTCGACGGCTACAAATCGCGCAGCGAGGACGAGGCGCCGGCCGGGATGAGCGTGAGCGTGCATGTTGCCGAGCCCGAAGCGGCGCGGATCGGCTTCGAGCGCCAGCTTGCCGTCGCCGAGGGCGCGGTGTTCGCGCGCGATCTGATCAACGAGCCGCCCAACGTGCTCGGCCCGGTCGAATTCGCCGGGCGTTTGAAGGAGTTGGAAACGCTCGGCCTGTCGGTCGAGGTGATCGAGCCGGCGGCGCTGGCCGATCTGGGCATGCGCGCCATGCTGGCCGTGGCCCAAGGCTCGGCGCGGCCGGCGCAACTGGTGGTGATGCGCTGGAAGGGTGTCGAGGGCGACACGCAGCCGCTGGCCGTGGTCGGCAAGGGCGTGGTGTTCGACACAGGCGGCATCTCGATCAAGCCGGCGCTGAACATGGAGGACATGAAGGGCGACATGAGCGGCGCCGCCGCCGTGGCCGGGCTGATGCGCGCGCTCGCGCTGCGCAAGGCGAAGGCGGACGTGGTCGGCATTTGCGGCATCGTCGAGAACATGCCGGACGGCCACGCCATGCGGCCGGGCGACATCGTCAAGGCGATGTCGGGCACCACGATCGAGATCGTCAACACCGATGCCGAAGGCCGGCTCGTCCTGGCCGACTGCCTGTGGTACGCGCAGCAGCGCTTCAAGCCTTCGGCGGTGATCGATCTCGCGACGCTGACCGGAGCGATCGGGGTGGCGCTGGGCGGCGACCATGCCGGGCTGTTCTCCAACGACGATGGACTGTCGACGGCGCTGGCGGCGGCGGGCGGGGTGGTGGGCGAGAAGCTGTGGCGCCTGCCGATGACGCCCTATTACGACCGGCAGATCGAATCGCGCTTCGCCGACATCAAGAACTCCGCCGGCCGGCCGGGCGCCTCGATCACGGCGGCGCATTTCCTCGCGCGTTTCGTCAAGGATACGCCCTGGGCGCATCTCGACATCGCCGGCGTCGCCTGGGGCGGGAACAATGGCGAGGTCAATGGCGGCTGGGCCAACGGCTTCGGCGTGGCGCTGCTCGACAGGCTGGTGGCGGACCGTTACGAAACCTAGAAGGTTGCATGCAGTCGACGGGCTCGATCCCTCGCGGGGTCATCCCCGCGCAAGCGGGGGCCGCCTGCGCGGAGATGACCGGCGGAGGGATGGGAGCTCCATCTCTCCACGTACTGGAGGCGCCGTTTGGCCGAAGTGCTGTTCTACCATCTCGAAAGCCAGTCGCTCGAATCGGTGCTGCCCAGCCTGCTCGAGAAGACGCTGGAGCGCGGCTGGAAGGCGGTGGTCGAGATCGGCAGCG
>JAEWHZ010000021.1 GCA_023387585.1 Pseudomonadota bacterium | reverse complement strand
GCGATCGCCGCCCATTGCGGCACGTCGAGCACGTTGCGGTCGATCAGGTAGAGGTCGGCCCCGACATAATAGACGATGACCAGCAGCGCGAAGCCCGACAGCCAGGTGGCGTAGCTCTCCCATTTGAACCAGGTCAGGTGCTCGGGCAAAAAGTCCGGCGCCACCAGGTATTTCTGGATGTGATAAAAACCGCCGCCATGCACCTGCCACTCCTCGCCATGGGCGAGCTTTGGCAGGCTCGGAGTCTTGCGCAGCCCCAGATCGAGGGCGATGAAATAGAAGGACGAGCCGATCCAGGCGATGGCGGTGATCACATGCAGCCAGCGCGCCGAAAAGCTCAGCCACTCCCAGAAGATCGCGAGATCGCCCATCACATGCCTCGTTCAAGCCGGAGGCGGGCCATGGCCCGCCTCCCAACGCTTCGCTTGGCGATCAGGCCGACACGCCGGCCACGAACCAGTCCATGGCCCACAGCCCGGCATCGTCGACCGTTTCGCCCTCGGCCACGCGCTCCTGGCCGGCATTGTCGGTGATCGGGCCGGTGAAGGGGTGGATCGAGCCGTCGGCGATGCCGTTCTTGACCGCCTCGGCGGCCTCGACCACCTCCGCCGGGATCTTCTCGTTGTATTCGCCGATCACCACCTCGCCGGCGGCGATGCCGGGCCAGCTGTCGTCCGACACCCAGGTGCCGGCCTGCACGTCCTCGACCACCTGGATGTAGTGCGGCGCCCAGACGTCGATGATGGCGCTGAGGTGCGAATTGGGCGCGAAGGCGCTCATGTCGGCGCCCTGGCCGAAACCGCCGACGATGCCGCGCTCCTCGGCCACCTGCAGGGCCGCCGGCCCGTCGGTGTGCTGGGAGATGATGTCGGCGCCCTGGTCGATCAGCGCGCGGGCGGCATCCGCCTCGCGGGCCGGGTCGTGCCAGGTCGACAGCCACACCACGTTGACCTTGATGTCCGGATTGACCTTCTGGGCGGCCAGCGTGAAGGCGTTGATGCCCATCACCACCTCGGGGATCGGGAAGGAGCCGATATAGCCGATCACCCCGGTCTGGCTCAGATGCCCGGCCAGCGTGCCCATCACCGCGCGCCCCTCGTGGAAGCGGGCATTGTAGGTGCCGACATTGTCGGAGCGCTGATAGCCGGTGGCGTGCTCGAACACGACATCGGGGAATTCCTGCGCCACGCGGATCACGTAGTCGCCGAAGCCGAAGCTGGTGGCGAAGATGATCTTGTTGCCCTGCTGGGCCAGCTCGCGCAGCACGCGCTCGCAGTCCGGGCCCTCGGGCACGCTTTCGACGAAGGTGATGTCGACGGCGTCGCCATAATGCTCGCGCAGCGCTTCGGCGCCGACCCAGTGGCCATAGGTCCAGCCATTGTCGTCGCGCGGGCCGACATTGACGAAGCCGATCTTGAGCGGGCCGTCCTGGCCGAGGGCGAGGCCGCCCAGCATGGGCAGTGCGAGACCGGCGCCACCGATCTTGAGAACTTTGCGGCGAGTTAGGATGGGCATGATGTCTCCACGGTTCGGTTGTTTCAGTTGGTCGGCAGGAAGGGCTTGCCCAGGCAGGCCGGGGCAGCCGTATGGCCCGAGCGCCGGAGCGAGATCAGCACCAGCACCAGGATGGTCGCGAGATAGGGCAGAGCGGCCCAGAACTCGGAGGGCACGATCGCCAGCCCCGAGCCCGAGGCCTTGGCATAGAGCTCGAGCGTCATGACGAGGCCGAACAGATAGGCGCCGGCCAGCAGCCGCATCGGCCGCCAGGCGGCGAAGACGACGAGCGCCAGCGCGATCCAGCCGCGCCCCGCCGTCAGCCGCTCGGCCCATTGCGGGGTCAGAAGTAGCGGAAAGCAGCTGCCGGCGATGCCGGCCATCATGCCGCCGAAGGCGACGGCCGCGTAGCGCACACGTATCACCGAATAGCCGAGCGAATGCGCCGACACGTCGTTCTCCCCCACGGCGCGCAGGATCAGCCCGGCGCGGCTCTTGTTGAGGAACCACCAGACCACGGCCACCATGATCAGCGAGAAATAGACCAGCGGGGAATGTCCGAACACCAGCCGCCACACCGGATGCGCCGATAGCTCGGTAGGGAACACGGAGCGGAAGATCTCGATCGGCCGGCCGGTAAAGGCCTGGCCGAACAGAGAGGAAAAGCCGGTGCCGAAGATGGTCAGCGCCAGTCCCGTCGCCACCTGGTTGGAGGACAGGCTCAGCGTCAGCACCGCGAACAGCATCGAAGACAGCGTGCCGGCGATGGCGGCGCAGAGCACGCCGAGCCAGGGATTGCCGGTGGTATAGGTCACGGCGAAGGCCGTCACCGCGCCGACCAGCATCATGCCCTCGACGCCGAGATTGAGCACGCCGCTCTTTTCGACGACCAGCTCGCCCAGCGCCGCGAGCAGGATCGGCGTCGACGCGCCGACAACGGTGATGACGATGGCGATGAGGATCTCGGTGCTCATGCCGCTTCTCCTGCCGGCTCTCCCCGCGGCTCCGCCACCAGCCGGCGCAGGCGGTAGCGCACCAGGATGTCGCTGGCGAGGATCAGGAACAGCATCATCGCCTGGAAGATGCCGACCGCGGCATAGGGCAGGCCGATGGTCGTCTGCGCCACCTCGCCGCCGACGATGGTGATGGCGATGGCGAGCCCGGCAAAGACGATGCCCACCGGATGCAGCCGCCCGAGAAAGGCGACGATGATGGCGGTAAAACCGTAATTGGTCGG
>JAEWHZ010000052.1 GCA_023387585.1 Pseudomonadota bacterium | reverse complement strand
TTCGCCCAGGACGTCACCGTCCTGCGCATCGGCCTCGATGGCGGCGAGAACGAATCCGACCAGCTGCGCCGCTCGGAATGCGTCGCCGCCCCGCTGGCCGCCGCCACCGGCGTTTCCGAAGTGCAGTTCTTCCCCTCGCCGGACTATAACGGCATCATCCAGGGCCTGCTCGGCGGCACCATCGACATCGCCATCATGGGCGCCTCGTCCTATGCCGCGATCTACCTGCAGAACCCTGATGCGGTCGATCCGGTTCTTGTCTCCCGCCAGCAGGACGGCTCGACGGGCTATCATTCGATCATGGTCGCCAGCGCCGAGAGCGGCATCACCGATCTCGAAAGCACGCGCGGGCTGAAGCTCGGCTTCGCCGACCCCGATTCCACCTCGGGCTTCCTCGTTCCCAACGTCTCGCTGCCCAACGATCTCGGCGCCCCGATCGAAGAGTTCTACGGCGAGACCGGCTTCGGCGGCGGCCATGAGAATCTCGTGCTCGGCGTGCTCGACGGCACCTGGGACGTGGGCACCACCTTCGGCTCGGGCCAAGGTGAGTGGAGCGAAGGCTACACCACCGGCAATCTGCGCATCATGGTCGACAAGGGCATCCTCGATATGGACGACCTGGTCGAGGTCTGGCAGTCCCCGATCATCCCGAACGGCCCGCTGATGGTGTCGAACAGCCTGCCGGCCGATCTCAAGCAGCAGGTCACCGACTTTTTCCTCGCCCTGCCGGAAACCGATTTCGAGTGCTTCGACGCCTTCACCGCCGGCGGCTACACTGATTTCGTCGAAGCCAGCCCGGAAATGTACCAGACCATCATCGACGCCCGCCGCTCGGTGATCGGCGGCTGATCCCGCGCTTTACGCTCCCTCGTCGCCCCGGCCCTGTTCAGCCGGGGCGGTGCCCTGCCCGCGGAAAGATCGTTGATGGCGGATATTGCCCACACCCAGCCGCTTTCGCCCGCCGGCGAGACGCTGCTCCGACACTACCGCAAGCAGGTGATGACGCGCCGCGTCTACACCGTGCTGATCGTTGTCGGCGTGCTCGTCGCGCTCGGCGCGGCCATGTCCTACGCCAATGCCGCCAATTCCGGGAAGTTCTTCGAACGCCTTCCCTACATGTTCGACTTCATCAAGAACTTCGTGCCGCGCGATCCCCTCGAGATCTTCCGCGCCATGTTCGATCTGGAATCGCCCTATTTCGACGGATCGGCCAAGTACAACTACACCGCCAGCCGGGTCTATCTCACCGACACGCTCTACATCCCGCATTTTGTTTATCAGCTCATCGTGACGGTCAACATCGCCATCGTCTCGACCATCATCGGCGGCGCCCTCGCCTTCGCGTTGTGCTTTTTTGCCGCCACCAATCTGGTCGGCGCCGGCGCGGTGCGCTGGGTGGTGCGCCGCATCATGGAGGTGCTGCGCGCCTTCCCCGAAATCGTCATCGCCGGCCTGCTGACCGCCATCCTCTCCATCGGCCCCATCGCCGCCATCGCCGCGGTATCGCTGCACACCATCGGCGCGCTGGGCAAACTGTTCTTCGAGGTGGTCGAGAACGCCGACATGAAGCCTGACGAGGGGCTGCGCTCGGTCGGCGCCACCTGGCTCGACCGCGTGCGCTACGCCATCGTGCCCCAGGTCATGCCCAATTTCGTCAGCTACGGCCTGTTGCGCCTCGAGATCAATGTGCGCGCCTCGACCATTATCGGCGCCGTCGGCGGCGGCGGCATCGGCGAGGTGTTCCGCCTCTCGATCGGGCGCGACTACGCCGCCCAGACCTATGCCATCATCATCCTTTTGCTGGTGACCATCATCGTCATCGACCAGTTCTCCGGCTGGCTGCGCCGCCGCCTCGTCGGCGGGCAGGGCTTTGCCGTTCCGGGAGCTTCCAGAGCATGAGCGTCGACGCCATCAGCCCCGCCGAGCGCGCGCGGCTCGAAAAGAAGTTTCCCGAGGTGTTCAGCAAGGGCATCGTCCAGCGCTGGGGCCTGCCGATCGGCATCGGCGCCACCGTGCTCTACCTCATCTTCTGCTGGTTCTTCTTCAATGTCGGCCCGGCGCTGCACAACGGCAAATGGGACCGTGCCGCCATCATGCTGCAGGACTGGTATTCGTGGCGCGCCCAGCCGCGCCTGCGCTTCGAGGACGGGGCGGTGGTGCCGCAATGGTCGAGCCGCGGCCAGTATCCGGAAGGCGCCGCCATCGAATGGCTGGTGCCTGGTGAAGACGGCACGATGACCGTTACCTTCGGCTCCGACGCGGACCGGCTCGAGGTTGCGACCGATGCGGTGGAGGTTTTCATCGAGGGGGCGCCCTATACCGTCCTCATCACCGAGGATGCGGCGCTGGCGCCCGAGAACGCGCCCCCGACCCTGGTGCAGGACCGCCAGAAGGTCGTGGTCGATTACGGCTTCGAGGGCCAGGCCGAAATCCGTGCCAACCAGGTCTATGTGCAGCGGCGCTTCTTCGGCTGGGCCAATTTCCTCTACGATCCGCGATCGGTGCTGTGGGGCAACGATGTGTTCTCGACCATCGGCCTCGTCTTCTCGGGCGATCGCGTCGATCCGGCCAGGGCGAATGCCCAGCTGGTGCTCGACGAATGGCTCGGCAACCGCGCCTGGCAGCATGCCGACATCCTCGCCAAGCTGATGCAGACCCTGATCATGGCGTTCGTCGGCACGCTGTTCGCGACCCTCGTCGCCTTCCCGCTGGCCTTCTTCGCGGCCCGCAACATCACCGCCAGCCGGCCGGTGAACTGGCTGATGAAGCGTTTCTTCGACTTCATCCGCTCGGTCGACATGCTGATCTGGGCGCTGTTCTTCACGCGCGGCTTCGGCCCCGGCCCGATCCCCGGCATCGCCGCCATCTTCTTCACCGACACCGGCACGCTGGGCAAGGTCTATGCCGAGGCGCTGGAAAACGTCGACGACAAACAGCGCGAAGGCATGCGCTCGGTCGGTGCGAGCCCCGCCGCCGTCAACCGCTTCGGCGTCGTGCCGCAGGTGCTGCCGGTCTTCGTGTCGCAATCGCTGTATTTTTGGGAGAGCAACACCCGCTCGGCCACCATCATCGGCGCCGTCGGCGCCGGCGGCATCGGGCTGAAGCTGCTCGAGGCCATGGGCACCAATTCCGACTGGGACAAGGTCGCCTATATGGTGCTGCTGATCCTCGTCGTCGTCTTCGTGTTCGACAACATCTCGACCGCCATCCGCTCGCGCCTGATCGGCACCAACGCGCATTGACGAAAGGGCGCGGCTCCGCGCCGCGCCGGCTTGGCCGGCCCGGCAAAAGTCTGGTATGGAGCCGGCCATGAGCCAGAGCACCGAGACGCCGGCCAAGAAGGTCTTCATCAAGACCTATGGCTGCCAGATGAACGTCTATGACAGCGAGCGCATGCTCGATGCGCTGGCCCCGCACGGCTACAGCGCGGCTGCGGCGCCGGAAGAGGCCGACCTGGTGCTGCTCAACACCTGCCATATCCGCGAAAAGGCCTCGGAAAAGGTGTTCTCCGAACTCGGACGGCTGCGCGAGTTGCAGGCGGAGCGGCGCGAGAGCGGCGCGGATATGATGATCGGCGTGGCCGGCTGCGTCGCGCAGGCCGAGGGCGAGGAGATCGCGAGGCGCGCGCCCGTGGTCGATATGGTATTCGGCCCGCAGGCCTATCACCGCCTGCCGCAGATGCTGGCGCGGGCTGAGGGCCAGCGGCACATGCATCCGAGCCTCAAAAGAGCGGTGGTCGATACCGAGTTTCCCGAGGAGGACAAGTTCGAGCATTTGCCGGCGCCGAAGCGCGAGGCGACGATCGCGCGCGGGCTGACGGCGTTTTTGACCGTGCAGGAAGGCTGCGACAAGTTTTGCTCCTTCTGCGTCGTGCCGTATACGCGCGGCGCCGAAATCAGCCGGCCGGTGGCGCAGATCGTCGCCGAGGCGGAAGCCCTGGTGGCGGCGGGGGTCAGGGAGATCACTCTGCTCGGCCAGAACGTCAACGCTTATCACGGGCTCGACGCGGCCGGAAAAACCCTGGGGCTCGGGGCGCTGGTGCGCCGCCTCGCCGAAATCGACGGGCTCGAAAGGCTGCGCTACACCACCAGCCATCCGCGCGACATGGATGACGAGCTGATCGCGGCCCATCGCGAGCTCGATCTGCTGATGCCCTATCTGCACCTGCCGGTGCAGGCCGGTTCGGACCGCATTCTCAAGGCCATGAACCGCCGGCACACGGCGGCCGAATATCTGGCGCTGATCGAAAAAATCCGCGCCGCGCGGCCGGACATGGCGCTGTCGGGCGATTTCATCGTCGGCTTTCCCGGCGAGACCGAGGCGGATTTCCAGCAGACGCTCGAACTGGTGCGCGCGGTCGGCTACGCCTCGGCCTTCTCGTTCAAATATTCCTCGCGCCCCGGCACGCCCGGCGCCCAACTCGGCGATCAGGTGGACGAGGCGGTAAAGATCGAGCGGCTGGCGCGCTTGCAGGCCGAGATCAACGCCGGCACGCAGCGCTTCAACCAAAGCTGCGTCGGGCGCGTGCTGCCGGTGCTGATCGAGCGGCGCGGGCGCAATCCCGGCCAGGTGGGCGGGCGCTCGCCCTATCTCCAGGCGGTGCACCTCGCCGGCGGGGCGGAGCTGATCGGCGCCATCGTGCCGGTCGAGATCGTCGGGCTGGGGCCGAACTCGCTCGAAGGAAGGCTCGCGCAGGCGGCAGCCGCCTGAGCCGCCGGGAAGGGAACGCTTCGAAGCGTCACAAATTATCTACAGACACGGCTTTCAAATCGTCCTAGCGTCCCCGCAGGATATGCGTCCGTCACACCCTTTCGGGAGCCCGCAGGAAGCTTGAGCAGGCATTTGGTCCCCACCGCCGAAAACGCACTCGCATCGCAACTCGAACTCGCCTTTGACGACAACCGGCTGGTCGCCCAGCTCTACGGCGATTTCGACCAGAACCTCGCCCTGATCGAACAGCGCCTCAAGGTGTCGGCCACCCCGCGCGGCAATCATGTCATGCTCAAGGGTCCGGCCAGCGCCGTCGACCAGGCGCGGCGCGTGCTGGAATCGCTCTATGGCTCGCTCGAGGAAGGCCGCGCCGCCGAGATTTCCGATGTCGATGCGGTGATCCGCATGATCGAGACCGAGGACAGCCAGCTTACCCTCCCCACGCTCGAGAAGAAGGGCAAGGTGCGCATGGCCCAGATCGCCACGCGCAAGGCGACGATCGTCGCGCGCACCCCGGCGCAGGATGCCTATATGCGCGCCATGGAGCGCGCCGAGCTGGTGTTCGGCATCGGCCCGGCCGGCACCGGCAAGACCTATCTGGCGGTGGCGCACGCGGCGTCGCTCTTGGAGCGCGGCGACATCAACCGCATCATCCTCTCGCGCCCGGCCGTCGAGGCCGGCGAGCGGCTGGGTTTTCTGCCCGGCGACATGAAGGACAAGGTCGATCCCTATCTGCGCCCGCTCTACGATGCGCTCTACGACATGATGAAGGCCGAATATGTCGA
>JAEWHZ010000002.1 GCA_023387585.1 Pseudomonadota bacterium | reverse complement strand
TCAATCTGCGGCCCGAGGCCGCCGACTGGCTGGCCGAGAAGGGCTATGACGAGAAGATGGGCGCGCGTCCGCTGGGGCGGGTGATCCAGGAATACGTCAAGAAGCCGCTGGCCGAGCAGGTGCTGTTTGGCGAGCTGGTCAATGGCGGCACGGTGACGGTCGCCGTGGTGGGGGAGGGCGACGAGGCCCGGCTGGAGCTGATCGCGGCCCCGCCGCGCCCGGCCAAGCCCAAGGCGATCGCCGGCCCGAAGACGCCGCGCAAGCCCAAGAAGGCGACGGTCGACAAGGACTGATCGAAACACATGAAGCAAAGGGCCGGGGATTTTCCCGGCCCTTCTTTTGTTCAGCGGTGGATGACGCTGGACGGGCGCCGGGCGACGAACAGGACCAGCAGGACCACATAGACGGCCGCCGGTATCAGCAGCGCCCAGGGCCCGAGGCCCATATGGGCGAGGGCGCCGGCGAGGGCGCCGGACAGCAGGGCCGTCCACACCGACAGATGCTGGAGCCAGCGCAATGGCGGCGCCTGGCCGCGCAGGGCGCGGGCAAGATCCTGGCCGGCGCCGAACAGGGTTCCGGTGACGAAGGTGGCCCCGGCGCGTACGGCGCCGGTCGAGGGCAGGATGGCGTTCTGCGCCCCGGCTCCGGCGGCCAGCAGCAGCATGGCCCGGTTCACGCCGAACCCGGCCAGCGACATGGCGATGCTGCCCAACAGCGTGGCCAGCACGAAACCGGTGACGGCGGCCGAGCCCCAGCGTGGCCCGCCGGTGATCGCCGCCAGCGTGCCCACCACGCTGCCGAGGAAGAACAGCGCCACCAGCGAGGCGCTGAGAATCACCATGTCCCACAGCTCCAGCGC
This sequence comes from Pseudomonadota bacterium, assembly GCA_023387585.1. Taxonomy (GTDB): domain Bacteria; phylum Pseudomonadota; class Alphaproteobacteria; order Rhizobiales; family Devosiaceae; genus Devosia. Next base: position 2,375 of record JAEWHZ010000002.1, on the reverse strand, counting down.
GGTGCCGTAGCCGAGCTGGGTGGTGTTGCCGCTCATGAACGAGACGAAGAAGCCGCCCAGCTCGGCGAAGCCGATGGCGTCGACGAATCCGGCCAGCGCCGTCAGCGTCAGGCCGGGGATGAGGATGCGCGCCGGGGTCACGGCTCAGGCCAGCTCTGCGCCGATGCGTTGCGCGAGCTCGGCCAGTTCGGCATCGTCTGCCTTGCCGCTCTGGCCGTGGCGGCTGATCTCACGTCCCTCATAGGCGGGGATGACGTGGAAATGCAGGTGGAACACCGTCTGCCCGGCCGGCGCCTCGTTGAACTGGGCGATGCGCACGCCATCGGCATCGAGCGCGGTTTTCGCGGCGCGGGCGACGCGCGCGACCAGCGCGATGAGTTTTGTCAGCGTCTCGGGCTCGGCGTCGAGCAGATTGCGCGAGGGCGACTTGGGGATGACGAGGCAGTGGCCGCGCGACTGGGGGAAGATGTCCATCATCACCAGCGCGTTCTCGTCCTCATAGGCCTTGTGGCACGGGATCTCGCCGCGCAGGATTTTTGCGAAGATGTTGTCGGGCTCATAGCTCATGCGCGGCGCTCCTCATGATGGCTTTGCCTTCGATCAGAATCGGTTATGCGGAAAACTGCAAGCGGCATAGTAGGCGAAACGGGGCGGATGGGGTTATCCGGCCGGCCGCTCGCCCTTGCGGAACGGGGTGTAGCGCTCGAGGATGTCCTGCCCCCGGGCGACGGAGCGGCGCTCGCGGGCGAGATAGTCGGACACCGCCTCGCGCAGGCCGGGATGGGCGATCCAGTGCACCGAATGGGTCAGCACCGGCTCGTAGCCGCGCGCCAGCTTGTGCTCCCCCTGCGCGCCGGCCTCGACCACCTCCAGCCCGTGGGCGATGGCGTAGTCGATGGCCTGGTAGTAGCACAACTCGAAATGCAGGAACGGCACGTCGCGCGTCGCGCCCCAGTTGCGGCCGAACAGGCGCGTGCGGCCGCTGAAGTTGAGGGCGCCGGCGATCGGCGTCGGCCCGTCACAGGCGAGCATCAGCACGATGCGGTCGGCCATGTACTGGCCGAGCAGCGAGAAGAAGGTGCGATTGAGATAGGGCCGGCCCCATTTGCGGCTGCCGGTGTCCTCGTAGAAATCGAAGAACGCGTCCCAGTGTTCCTCGCGCAGATCGCTGCCGCTGAGCCATTTGACCGTCAAACCGTCGGCCAGCGCCTCGCGGCGCTCGCGGCGGATAGTCTTGCGCTTGCGTGAGGCGAGGGTGTCGAGGAAATCTTCAAAGCTCGAATAGTCGCGGTTGATCCAGTGGAACTGGGTGTCGGTGCGGTGCAGCCAGCCCTCGGCCGCCACGGCTTCGGCCTGCTCACGGGGCAGGAAGGTGAGGTGTGCGGAGGATGCATCGTGCCGCCCGGTGAGCTGGCGCGCGGCGGCGAGCAGGCCGGGCAGCGTTTGCGGGCGGTTGTCGCCGAGCAGCAGCTTCTCCGCCACCGCCGGCGTGAAGGGCACCGCGCCCTGGAGCTTGGGATAATAGTCGCCGCCGGCGCGCTCGAAGGCATCGGCCCAGGCATGGTCGAAGACGTATTCGCCCATGGAATGCGATTTGAGGAACAGCGGCATCAGCCCCACGGGCTCGCCGTCCTCGCTCAAGACGATGTGCTGCGGCTGCCAGCCGGTGCGCGCGGTGGCGCAGCCGCTTTCCTCGAGCGCGCGGAAAAAGGCGTGCTCGTGAAAGGGGTTGTCCGGGCGCCCGCCGGTATTGGGCGCCAGGCCGTTCCAGACGTCTTCGGGGATGTCGGCGGTCGCGGCGTGGATGGTCGCGGTCAGCCGGGATTCGTAGGGGCGGGTTTCGATCATGACCCAGCGAATCTAGTTCCGGATCGCGGCGATTGCGAGCCCCAGGGGTCACCCGGCCGTCTGAGCGGGAATGAAGCCCTCGAAGACGATCTGGTCGACCTTGCCGGCGACGGAATCGGCTTCGGCCTGCGATTTCACGGTCCAGGCGGTGACCGGCTTGCCCAGCGCGCGCCAAAAGGCGATGGCCGGCAGGTCGAGCGCGTCCCGGGCGCAGGAGATGAAGTCGAACTGCGTCTCGTGCCAGTGCAGCAGATGCCTCAGCGTGAAGCGCTGGGCCTCGGTCAGCTCGGCATGCCAGCTGTCGGGCGCGTAATCATAGGTGATGATGCCGCGCGGGCCGGTGAAGCCGAAGCGGCGCACCAGCGTGATCAGGTTGGGGTCGAAGGATTCGACCGTCACCGGGCCGTCATAGGCCTTGAGCGCTTCGGCGGCGGCGCGGGCGAGCAGCTGGGTGTTGGCGATATCGCGCTGGTGCTTCAATTCGACCTGCAGCAGCGCCCGGCCGCCGATCTGCTCGAGAAAGGCGG
>JAEWHZ010000379.1 GCA_023387585.1 Pseudomonadota bacterium | reverse complement strand
ATGCCGATGGGTCGGCGATCAGTTGCCGTCGCGGCCCTTGAGGGCGGCGCCGAGGATGTCGCCGAGCGAGGCACCCGAGTCGGACGAACCGTAATTGGCCACGGCTTCCTTCTCCTCGGCGATTTCGAGCGCCTTGATGGAGAGCTGGATGCGGCCGGTCTTGCGGTCGTACTGGGTGACGCGGGCATCGACCTTGTCGCCCTTGGCGAAGCGCTCGGGGCGCTGGTCGTTGCGGTCGCGGCTGAGGTCGGCGCGGCGGATGAAGGTGGTCATCTCGGTGTCGTTGACACGCACCTCGATGCCGCCGTCATTGACCTCGGTGATCGTGCCGGTGACCACGGAGCCCTTGCGGATGCCGTCGCCCGACTGATCGGTCAGGTCGCCCACGGCGAGCTGCTTGATGCCGAGCGAGATGCGCTCCTTCTCGATATCGACGTCGAGCACCTTGGCCTGGACGATATCGCCGCGATTGTAGTCGTCGAGCGCCTGCTCGCCGGCCTTCTGCCAGTCGAGATCGCTGAGGTGGACCATGCCGTCGACATCGCCCTCGAGACCGATGAACAGACCGAACTCGGTCTTGTTCTTGACCTCGCCCTCGACGGTCGCACCGACGGGGAACTTGTCGGCGAAGGCTTCCCACGGGTTCTGCAGGGTCTGCTTGAGACCGAGCGAGATGCGGCGCTTGTCGGGATCGACCTCGAGCACCACCACGTCGACTTCCTGGGAGGTCGAGACGATCTTGCCCGGATGGACGTTCTTCTTGGTCCAGCTCATCTCGGAGACGTGGATCAGCCCCTCGATGCCCGGCTCCAGCTCGACGAAGGCGCCGTAGTCGGTGATGTTGGTCACGCGGCCGGTATATTTGGCGCCGACCGGATACTTGGCCTCGATGCCTTCCCACGGATCCGCGAGCAGCTGCTTCATCCCGAGGCTGATGCGGTGGCTCTCATGGTTGATGCGCACGATCTGGACCTTGATGGTCTCGCCGATCGCCAGCATCTCGGAGGGGTGGTTGACACGGCGCCAGGCGATATCGGTGACGTGCAGCAGGCCGTCGATGCCGCCGAGATCGACGAAGGCACCGTAATCGGTGATGTTCTTGACCACGCCGTCGACGACCTGGCCCTCTTCGAGCTGCTGGACGATCTCGGAGCGCTGCTCGGCGCGCGATTCCTCGAGGATGGCGCGGCGCGACACGACGATATTGCCGCGGCGCTTGTCCATCTTGAGGATCTGGAAGGGCTGCGGCACGTTCATCAACGGGCCGATATCGCGGATCGGACGGATGTCCACCTGCGAGCGCGGCAGGAAGGCGGTGGCCCCTTCGAGGTCGACGGTGAAGCCGCCCTTGACCTGGTTGAAGATGACGCCTTCGACGCGTTCATTGGCGTTGTACTTGACCTCGAGCTTGACCCAGCTCTCTTCGCGGCGGGCCTTCTCGCGGCTGAGCACCGCCTCGCCCATGGCGTTCTCGACGCGGTCGACATAGACCTCGACGTCGGAGCCGACGGTGATGGTGCCATCGCGGCCGGCCTGGCCGAATTCCTTGAGCGGCACGCGCCCTTCGGTCTTGAGACCGACATCGATGATGGCGAGATCCTTTTCGATCGCGACCACCTTGCCCTTGACGACGGCGCCCTCGAGCGGCTCGTTGTCAATGAAGCTGTCCATGAGGAGAGCTTCGAAATCTTCCTTTGCGACAGTTTGCTGCGCCAAGTTCATCTCCACAGCGCCGGGGGTTGAGGGTTGAAGCAATCCGTCGGCCTACCCCGTCCCGCAACTGATGCGGAACCCGGCGCGGAGCGGGCGCGAAACTCGAAATTGCGGTCCTTATGGTCCTGTCCGGCGGATCGGAGTGATGAGCGTCGTGCCGGCCGGGCGAGGATTTGGATTTGGAGCTATTCGCCCCGATCCTTGCCGGACATGGCTTTGTCGACGATCACGATGGCCGCCTTGAGTGCCGCCTCTATATCGAGAAGCGTGGTGTCGAGCAAGTGCGCATCCGGCGCGCGGTAGAAGCCGCCATGCGGATTGGCCATGTCGCGCGCGTCGCGTTCCTCGATCTGATGGTAGAGCGCATAGCGGTCGACCACCTGCCCGCGCGCCTCGAGCTGGCGCGCCCGACGCTCCATGCGCGCCTTGCTGTCGGCCTGGATGAACAGCTTCACATCGGCATCGGGGCAGATGTGGGTGCCGATATCGCGCCCGTCAAGCACGGCGCCGCCCGGGCGGGTGGCGAAATCGCGCTGGAAGGCGAACAGCGCCTTGCGCACCCCGGCGATGCCGGCGACCCTGCTGGCCAGCATGCCGGCCTGCGCCGTGGTGAGCGCATCGATATCGGCGAGCTGGGTGGGATCGAGTTCTTGCGCCGCCGCGATCGCCGCCGGCTCGAAATCCTCGCTGCCCTCGAGATCGGCGACGGCGAGACCGACGGCGCGGTAGAGAAGGCCGGTATCGAGCTGGGCGAGCCCGTAATGGCGCGCAAGGCCGATGGCGAGCGTTCCCTTGCCTGATGCGGCCGGTCCGTCGACTGCGATGATCATGGCTTTCCTTCCGGCCCGGCTTGCGCCCCGTGCCCCGGCAGTTGCAGGTCGACTGCCAGGCCGAGGCGCTGCAGGTCGGCGAGGATGGCGACGGAAGGCGCCAGCGCCGGCACGCGCATCCTCAGCCGGGCCTTGCGCGCGGCGCTGGCGAAGGCGCCGAAGGCGAGCATGTCCCCGGCATCGTCGAGCGTGACGGCGCCGCCGGTCGGCCGGCGATGGCCGCGAACGCGCAGGCCGGTGCCTTCCGCGCGGGTCCACAGGCCGAGCCGGTCGAGCAGCCGGGCGAAGGTCGTCGCTTCCTCCGCCGCCAGCCCTTCGAGGCGGCTTTCCTGATCCGCCAGCCCCGCCGCCACCGCCAGCACCGAGCGCGCGAGGCGCGTGGGTGCGATGCGGGCGAGGTCTTCGGGGACGAGAATGATGGGATAGAGCGGCGCCGAGCGCACGAACAGATCGGCGACCTGCTCGGAGCCGACGGGGCGGAGATCGACGAGGTCGAGATTGGCGCCCATGCCGAGCAGGGCGTCGAGCACGCCCGCGCGCCCGGGTGTGACCAGCACGTTCTCTATGGTCAGCTCCGAGCCGGGCGTCGCCAGCGCATAGAGCGCCACGGCGGCGGCGATCGCCGGATCGGTCGGCATGGTGACGCGGCCGGCCTCGGCCCTGGCAAACCCGTGGACGCGGATGAAGCCGGGCTGACGGCGCGTCGGCTCGGCATAACCGATCTCGATGCCGAAGGCCTTGTACAAGGATGCGAGCGGCTCGGGCCCGGCGGCGGCGATGCGGCTGCCGGCGGGGCTGGCCAGGGCGAGCATGAGCGTCAGCGCGCGCTCGAAATCGTCGGCGACCGGCCTGTCGTCGGTGACCGGCAGCGCGATGTCCGGCCCGTCGCTGACGACGACGCCGCCGGCTTGGGCTTCGAGCACGCCGCCAACGCTTGCGATGCGATGCGCGAGGCGCGCGAACAGGTCACGCGGCAGGGATTCGAGGCCCTTGAAGCGCGCGCGAACGGGCAAGCCACCGACGAGGCCCAAAGCGACGACGAAAGCCGGCAGCGAGCCTTGAACATCGATATCGCCGACCGGCGCGAGCAAGGTGCGCGGGCCGAGCCCATAGACCACAAAGGCGTTGCCCTCGCGTCGGGTGCGGATGCCGAGCCCGGCCAATATGGCGCACAGGGCTTCCGTATCCGGGTCCAGCGCCGCCCCATCGATACGGCTGGTGCCGCGCGCAGAGGCGGCAAGGCCGAGCGCCACCAGGGTCGGGCCGGCATAGCCCGGCAGGCGGATGCGGCCGGCCAGCACGCCGGGGCCGGAGAACACGACATCACCGTGCTCGCCCCGATCGGGGCCGGTCTGGTTCTGGGTGAGCGTCTGCGTCATGAGCCAAGCCAAGCTGGCGAGCGCTTAACACGACCGGCATGCGGTGGCTATGGCCGGGCGGCCGGGCCCTGGCCGTGCAGGCCGGCAATGCGCATTTTTTGGTTTGACAGAGCGGGTGATTATCCCTAACCGGCGCGCTGCACAGGCCGGAGCGCCCCCCAGGGGCGGGTTCCGGCGCCCGCGCCGACAGTATCGACGAGCGCGGCGCTCAAGTCCATCAAGCGACAAGGAAGTGGAAAGTGTCCAAAGACGCTCGCGGCACCAAGCGGACCGATCCCGATACGGGCAAGAAATTCTACGACCTGAATCAGGATCCGATCGTCTCGCCCTTCACGGGCAAGTCCTATCCACGCTCCTTCTTCGAGCAGGCGGTTCTTGCAAAGGCTTCGCCAGTGCGCGCCCGTGAGGAGAAAGAGGAGACGGAAGAAGAGGATATCGACGATCCGGCCGCCCCCGAGGTGATCTCGCTCGAAGAGGCCGACGCTGAAGAGGCCGGCGAAGACGGCGACGACATCCCCGATGTCGAGGATGTCGAGGTGGACGAGGATCTGGGCGACGACGACCAGGATGTCTTTCTCGAGGAAGACGAGGACGAGGAAGAGAATTTCGACATCGACGTGTCGGACGACGACGAGCGCTGATCCACGCCCGTCCCGCGCTTCCGAATCGCGCAGGTGGATTCCACCTTCGCCCGGGCGCGCCGGAGTTCGGTCCAGCCTCGATGAACGGGGACCGGACTCCAACCACCGATCTGTCATGCGGCCGAACAGCAAAAGTCTGCGGCTTTTGCGGGCCGCACTCTAACCCACGGGCGAAACACGGAGTTTTCCACAGTCGCGGCAAGTCCAATTTGCCACTTGCGCCGACGGGAAAGCTCAACTAGGTTCCGCCTCGCTTCGCCGGGGGTTTTCCGGCGATCCCCTTGGGGCCATAGCTCAGCTGGGAGAGCGCTTGCATGGCATGCAAGAGGTCAGCGGTTCGATCCCGCTTGGCTCCACCAA
>JAEWHZ010000295.1 GCA_023387585.1 Pseudomonadota bacterium | reverse complement strand
GCCGGCGTCAGCAAGGGCGGCCTGCAGCACCATTTCCGGGCCAAGCAGGACCTGCTCGACGCGCTGTTCGACGAGGTCTCCGCCGCCACGGAAGCGGCGCTGGAACGGGAAACCGCGAGCGATCCGGACGAACACGGCCGCGCCGCGCGCGCCTATCTCGCCGTCACCTCGCGCGAGGCCAGCCATACTGGATATCAGGCGATATGGCGGGTGCTGCTTTCCGCCATGGGCACCGAGCCGCGCATTCGCGAAAGATGGAGCGAAAGGCTGCGCCGGCTGAATCCGTCCGACCCCCTGCCCGACGAGGCGGCGGCGCGCCTGATGATCTGCCGGCTGGCCGCCGAGGGCCTGTGGATTTCCGGCATCCTCGATTCGATCGACATGAGCACGAGCCTGCGCGGCGAGGTGCTGAGCCAGCTCGCCGCGCTGACGCGGGAGGCCGACGGGGGCTGACCGGGGGGCGCATTTTTGTCGCGCGCGGAATCGTTGAACTGTCATCCGAACGTCAGGCGCGTTAACTAGAGGGTGCACCATCGCCGCCCTTCGGGTCGTGGCGGCCCTCAAATGGAGAACGACAATGCGCATCCTGCTCGCCGCCGGCCTGTTGCTGGCCACCGCCTTCCACCCCGCCATGGCGCAGGACGGCACGCTGGTGCTCTATACCAGCCAGCCCCAGACCGATGCGCAGCAGACCGCCGACGCCTTCATGGCCCGCTATCCCGGGATCACGGTGGAATGGGTCCGCGACGGCACGCCGCAGATCATGGCGAAATTCCGCTCCGAGCTCGAGGCCGGCGCGCCGCAGGCGGACGTGCTGCTGATCGCCGATGTCGTCACCATGGAAGGGCTGAAGGCCGAAGGCCTGCTGCTCAACTATCCGCAAGCCGACCTTTCCGCCTATCCCGAGGGCCTGCATGACGAGGACGGCGCCTATTTCTCCACCAAGCTGATCACCACCGGCATCGTCTACAACACCGCCGCCACGATGATCCCGACGAGCTGGGCCGACCTGACCCGGCCCGAGGCGCAGAACCAGATCGCCATGCCCAGCCCGCTGACCTCGGGCGCCGCGATGATCCACACCGTGACGCTGACCGAGAACCTGGCCGAGGGCTGGGGCTTTTACGAAGTGCTCGCGGCGAGCGGCGCGCAGGCCTCGGGCGGCAATGGCGGCATCCTCACCGCCGTTTCGGGCGGCGAGAAGCTTTACGGCATGATCGTCGACTACATGCCGATCCGCGAAGCCGCCAAGGGCGCGCCGGTGGCGTTCGTGTTCCCCACCGAGGGCGTCTCGGCCGTCACCGAGCCGGTCGCGATCCTGGAATCGGCGCAGAACCCGGACAATGCCCGGCTGTTCGTCGACTTCCTGCTGTCCGAGGAAGGCCAGCAGCTCGCCGCAGACCAGGGCTATATCCCGGCGCGTGACGGCATCGCCCTGCCCGAAGGTTATCCCGACCGCTCGGAAATCCGCGTGCTGAACTACGACGCCGCGGCCGCCCTGGCCAACGACCAGGACAACAAGGACCGGTTTGCCGACATCTTCGGTCAGTGACCGGATCGAGCCTTCCCGAACAGAATCTGAGCGCCCGGCCGGCGACGGCCGGGCGCCTGCCTGCCGTGGCGACGCGGCTGGCCTCGCCGCTTTTCGCCGTGCTGGCAATCGGCCTGCTCGCCGCCCTGCCGCTGGGACGGCTGGCTGCGACCGCGCTGATCGGCGAGCACGGGATCGATTTCGCTCCCTTGGTCGCCCGGGTGCTGCGCGGCGCCACGCAGCGCGCCATCTTCAACACGATCGACACGGCCGTTGTCGGCGCGCTGCTGGCGCTGGCCATCGGCACGCCCTTCGCGCTGCTGGTGGCGCTGACCGACATGCCGCTGCGCCGGCTGCAGGGCTTCATGCTGCTGCTGCCGCTGATGATCGCGCCGCAGGTGACGGCGCTCGCCTATATGCAATTGCTCGGGCCCTCGAGCGCGCTACTCGGCACGCTGGGGCTCGCGCCGCCGCCGGGCACGCCCAACCCGCTGATCGGGCGCAACGGCATCGTCCTGCTCTACGGCATCCAGCACGCACCCATCGTCTTCATCACCCTGCGCGCCGGGCTGACCGCCCTGCCCCGCGACTATGTCGAGGCGGCGCGCGCGGCGGGCGCCCGGCCGTGGCGCGTGCTGCTGGACGTCGTCATGCCGCTGCTGCGGCCCTATTTCGTAGCGGCGGGAGCCCTGGCCTTCGTGTCGGGCGTCGGCAATTTCGGCATTCCGGCGCTACTGGGCATGCCGGCCAACTATTTCACCCTCGCGACGCTGATCTACCAGCAGCTCGCCAGCGGCGGCCCCAGCGTGCTGGCGCAGGTGGCCATGCTGTCCCTCGTCATCGCCGCGATCGCCCTTGCCGGCATCGCCATCCAGATGATGGGACTGCGCCGGGCCCCCTTCGCCGTCTCGCGCGGCCTGCCCGCCCGCATCGCGCTGGGGCGCTGGCGCTGGCCGGTCTCGATCGCCGGCGGCCTCGCCATCGCCGCCATGCTGGTCCTGCCCATGGCCGCGCTGACGACGACATCGCTGGTGCCGACCTATGGCGTCAGGCTGAGCCTGTCGACCATCACCCTCGACAATTACGTCGAGGTGCTGGTGCGCCAGGCGGCAACCGTGCGCGCCTTCTTCAATTCGTTCTACCTGGCGGGGTTTGCGGCGCTGATCCTGGCCTTCTGCGCCGTGCCACTGGCGCTGGGGCTGCGGCGCGTGCCGCGCCGCTCCCGCCACCTGCTGCACGGGCTGCTCGACCTGCCCTATGCGCTGCCCGGCATCGTGCTGGCCATCGCCTGCATCCTGCTGTTCCTGCGCCCGCTCCCTTTGATCGGCAGCCTCTACAACACGCCCTGGATCATCCTGATCGCCTATCTCATGCGCTTCGCGGCGCTGGCGCTGCGGCCTGTCGATGCGGCGCTGGCCCAGATACCGCCGCAACTGACCGAGGCGGCGGCGGCGGCGGGCGCCGGCGGCCCGCGGCGCCTCGTCACCATCGTCCTGCCGCTGGCCGCGCCCGCCGCCGCCGCCGGCACGCTGCTGGTGTTCATGAGCGCCTTCAACGAGCTCACGGTCTCCGCCCTGCTCTGGTCCAGCCGCAACGAGACGCTGGGCGTGATCCTGTTCTCGCTCGAGGAAGCCGGATTGTCGGCGCAGGCCTCCGCCGTCGCCGTCGTCACCATCGCCGTGGTCGTCATCCTGCTGCTGGCGCTCGACCGGCTGGCCCACCTGCTGCCCGCCGGCGTGCTGCCCTGGCGCTAGAAGGGCTTCTAACCCGGCACGATCCAGGCATCGTCGATGCCCAGATGCACCGGCGTGCCGATTTCGAGCCGGTGCGGCAGATGGGCGACGATGCGGCCGCTTCCCGGTATCGAGAAAATCGTCTCGTAATGGGCACCGGCAAAGGACACGCGCTCGACCCCGGCGGGCAGGCCGGATTCCGCCAGCGACACCGATTGCGGCCGCACCAGAAGCTTCACCCTCCCCTGCCCCGCCCCGCGCGCAGGAATGCGGACCTCGCCGATGCGCGCCGCGCCGTCCTCCACCCGACCCTCGACCAGCGTCCCGCGGCCGACGAAGCCGGCGACCATGGCATTCGCGGGCTCGGCATAGATCTGCTGCGGCGTGCCGATCTGCTGCACGCGGCCTGAATCGAGCACGACGATCCTGTCGGCCAGCGCCAGGGCCTCGGCCTGGTCATGCGTGACGAAGACGATGGTGGCGCCCGTGCGCCGGTGGATATCGGCAAAGACCTCGAGCATGGCGGCGCGCAGATGCACGTCGAGATTGGCCAGCGGCTCGTCGAGGAGGATGATCCGGGTTCCCGTCACGAGGCAGCGGGCGAGCGCGACCCGCTGGCGCTGCCCGCCCGACAGGGCATCGACGCCGCGCCGGCCGAAACCGCCCAGCGACACCATGTCCAGCGCCTCGGCCACGCGCCGCTCGATCTGCTTGCCGCCGAGCCCGCGCCCCTTCAGCGGATAGGCGACATTGCCCGCCACATCCATATGCGGCCACAGCGCATAGGACTGGAAGACGATGCCGAGGCCGCGCTTTTCCGGCGCGACCATGTCGTTTGGATCGGCCACCAGCGCGTGATCGAACAGCACCTCGCCGGTCGTCGGCTGCTCGAAGCCGGCGATCAGGCGCAGCAGCGTGGTCTTGCCGCAGCCCGACGGCCCCAGCAGCGCGGTGAACGAGCCGGAGACGAGATCGAGCGAAACATCGCACACCGCCGCGGTGCCGCCAAACGACTTGCCGAGGTTTTTGAGAGAGATCGTGGTCATCGGCCGGAACTAATCACCCAGCGTGACACTGTCGAGACCAATATATCCTTCGGGCATTGGCAGACAACAGCGCCCGGCCGATGGGCCGGGCGCCGGAACTCCGCGATCAGTCGTGATCGTGACCCTCATGGTCATGATCATGGTCGCCATGGACGGTGCCGGTGCCGCCCACCGCGACGATGTTGAAGGGCATGCCCTCGACCTCGATCGCCCCGGCCAGCTCGAAGCTTTCGGCGTCGATCAGGTGCAGCCTGCCTTCGAGCGGGTCGGTGACCACGACATTTTCGCCGGCGACCGCCACGCGCGGGCGCGGATCGCTCCAGTGCCCGTCCATCGAATAGGGGCCGGTGACCCGCACCGAACGGGCGATCTCGCCGGCGATCACGTCGAGCTGGTGAAGCTGGCCGTCCTCGGTGAAGACATAGGCGTAACGCGCCCGGACATTGTCGACCACGAAATGCACCCGGCGGGTCGGCAGATCGACCAGGCGGAAGGCATCGTCCTCGACCGGATCGATGATCGCGACCGTGTCGGCATCGAAGTTGCCGAGAAAGTATTGCAGGCCCCTTCCGCCGATCAGCGTCGAGACGCGGCCCTCGCCCAGCCCTTCGGTGAAGGCGAGCGGTTCGACCGAGGGCACGCCGCCGGTGGAGTGGACGATCAGGATCCCCTCGGCGCAGCCGCCGATGGCGACCAGATTGCCCGAGATCGCCTCGCCATGCAGGCCCGTGCATTCGACGTCCTCGCCCACCTGATTGCCGGCGCGGTCGAGAATCCGGACGCCGACCGGTGCGTTGGAGGGGTCTTCGGGATGCGGGATGGAGACGATGTCATGATTGGCATAGGAGATGACGACGCCGTGATGCGGCACGCCGGCATCGACCTCGCGCA
>JAEWHZ010000216.1 GCA_023387585.1 Pseudomonadota bacterium | reverse complement strand
ATGATCATCAACCTCACCATCCCGCGCGCCCATGTCGAGATCGGCCTTCGCGCCATCGCCGCCGGCAAGCACGTCTATTCGGAAAAGCCGCTCGGGGTCGATTTCGCCGAGGGCAAGAAGCTGGTCGCGGCCGGCGCCGAGCGCGGGCTGCGCGTCGGCTCGGCGCCCGACACCTTTCTCGGCGGCGGCCACCAGCAGGCGCGCGCCATCATCGATTCGGGCACGCTCGGCACGATTGTCGGCGGCACCGCCTATTTCATGTGCCCCGGCCACGAGCTGTGGCACCCCGACCCGGCCTTCTATTACGACATCGGCGGCGGCCCCATGCTCGATATGGGCCCATACTACATCACCGATCTGGTCAATCTGCTCGGCCCGGTGGAGCGGGTCTCGGCCATGGTCTCGACCCCGCGCCACGAGCGTCCCGTCCTCAGCGCGCCGAAACAGGGCGAGATCATGCCGGTCCGGGTCGCGACCCATGTCGCAGGCACGCTGGCCTTCGTTAACGGCGCCATCGTCCAGATCGGCATGAGCTTCGACGTCGCCGGCCACCGGCACACGCCCATCGAGATCTACGGCACCGATGCGAGCCTGATCGTGCCCGATCCCAACCGTTTCGGAGGCGAGCTGGCGCTGCGCCGCCCGCTGCGCGACGCGCCCTGGGAGCCGGTCGCGGTGGAAAGGCCCTACACTGAGGGCAATTTCCGCTCGCTGGGCGCCGCCGACATGGCCGGGGCGATCCTCGAGAACCGCCCGCACCGCGCCAGCGGCGAGCTCGCCTTGCATGTCCTCGAAGTCATGCTCGCCTTCGAGGGCGCCAGCGCCGAAGGGCGCGCCATGACCATCGAGACCCGCCCCGACCGTCCGGCGCCGCTCTGAACGTCTCCCGCAAAAGTGGATGCCGCTTTTGCTCCTCGGACTTGATCCGGGGACCGGAAACGTGACCGGGATAGACTTCAGTCCCCGATCGGATAGAGCGGATCGGTGATCTCCGCCGTCGCCAGGCTCTGGCGCACGCGCCGCAGCAGTTCGAGCACGGCGGGGCCCAGCGTCTTGGCGGTCGACATGGCGAGGATGTCGGCGATGGCGAGCAGCGCATAGCGCGAGGAGGAGGGCTTGTAGAGGTCGCCATCCTCCTGGAAGTGGAACGGCACCAGCGTGTCGGCTTCCGCCGCCAGCGGGCTGTCCTCGACGGTGACGGCGATGGCGTAGGCCCCGTATTGCCGGGCGATCCTGACCCCGTCGAGCACCGAGCGGCTGCGCCCCGAGATCGAGAAGGCAACGATCACCGTGCCCGGCCCGGCAACCGAGGCGCTCATGCGCTGCAATTGCGGGTCGACATAGGAGCACGAATTGAGGCCCAGCCGGAACAGCCGGTTGTGCAGCTCGGTCGCTGCCATGGACGAGCCGCCGCCGGTGCCGTGGATCAATATGCGTTCGGCCTCCGCCAGCCTGCGTCCCAGCGCGCCGACATCGGTCGTCCCCAGCGCCACGCTGATCAGATCGAGCGCCGAATGCGCCCGGCTGCACACGGTCGAGATGATCTGGTTGGCGGTCTCGGGCAGGGTGCTCGGCTCCGGCGGGCGCAGATAGGCGCCCCCGATCGCCAGCGCCTGCGCCAGATGCACCTTCATCTCGCGCGTCGAGCGGAATCCCAGCGCCCGGGCCAGCCGGGTCACGGTCGGCTCGCTCACCTCGGCGCGCCGCGCCAGCTCTGTGGTCGTGGCGTGGGTGGCGTGATGCAGATCGGCCAGGATCGCCTCGATCAGCCGCGTCTCGGCGCCGTGCCCGTGCCCCAGCCGCGCCTTGAGCCGGGCGATGATGTCGACATGGCCCTCGGCGATGCCGCCGCGGTTTGCGCTCATGGTCCGAGCCGGGCACCGCTCTCGGTGGCGAACACATGCACGTCCGCCGGCGACACCGCCAGCTTCAGCCTGTCGCCCGGCGCGATGGACAGCCGCTCGCGGAACACGCAGCGCACCTCATGTCCCTCGATCCTGCCATAGACATGGGTTTCCGGCCCGGTCGGCTCGATCACCTCCACCGCGAAGTCCAGCGGTCCGTCCTCGGCGATGCGGTAATTCTCCGGCCGCACGCCGATGGTCACCGCCTGCCCTTCGGCCTTGACGCTCTCGGCCAGCTCGAGCCGTGCCCCGCTGGCGAAAACCGCGGTGCCGTTCTCGACCCGCGCCGGCACGAAGCTCATGGCCGGCGAGCCGATGAAGCCGGCGACGAACTGGTTGACCGGCCGGTCATAGAGCTCGAGCGGCGTGCCGACCTGCTCGATGCGCCCGGCATTCATCACCACGATGCGGTCGGCCATGGTCATGGCCTCGATCTGGTCGTGCGTCACATAGACGATGGTGGTGCCCAGCTTCTGGTGCAGCGCCTTGATCTCGGTGCGCATGGCGATGCGCAATTTGGCATCGAGATTGGACAGCGGCTCGTCGAACAGAAACACTTTCGGATCGCGCATGATCGAGCGGCCCATGGCCACGCGCTGGCGCTGCCCGCCCGAAAGCTGGCCCGGCGAGCGGTCGAGATAGCCCGACAGGTTGAGGATCTCGCTGGCGCGCTTCAGCCGGTCCTCGATGCTGGCCTTGTCGTCGCCGCGGATGCGCGGGCCGAAGGCGATGTTGTCGCGCACGCTCATATGCGGGAACAGCGCATAGGACTGGAACACCATGGCGATGTCGCGCTTTTGCGGCGGCACGTCGTTGGCGCGGCTGCCCGCGATCAGCAATTCGCCCGCCGAGATGTCCTCCAGCCCGGCGATCATGCGCAGAAGCGTCGATTTTCCGCAGCCCGAGGGGCCGACCAGCACCACGAACTCGCCATCGGCGATGTCGAGCGACAGGTCGGGAATGACCGTGGTCGGGCCGAAGCGCTTGGCGACGCTGTCGAGGGCGAGTGT
>JAEWHZ010000044.1 GCA_023387585.1 Pseudomonadota bacterium | reverse complement strand
AGCTCGCGACGCTGTTCGTGGCGCTCTATCTCGTCAGCCCGTTCGATCTGATCCCGGAATTCGTGCCGTTCTTCGGCATTCTCGACGATCTGGTGCTGGTGCCGCTGATGGTGAGCTGGATCGTCTCGCGCCTGCCCCGCGAGGCGCCCGCCTATGCCCGCACGCGGCCCGGCCCGGTGATCGACGGCACCGCGCGGCGGCTCTAGAAATAAGAAGGCCCGGAGCGATCCGGGCCTTTTGCTACTCGAACCGCACCAGCAAATCCTTGGCGTCGATCTGGTCGCCGGGTTTCACCAGCACCTCGGCGATGGTGCCGTCGGTTTCGGCGTGGATGGCGGTCTCCATCTTCATGGCTTCGATCGAGAGCAGCACGTCGCCGGTGGTGACGTGCTGGCCCTGCTTGACCGCCAGCGTCGAGATCACGCCGGGCATGGGGGCGCCGACCTGCTTGACGTCGCCGCTGGCCGCCTTGGCGCGCAGCTGGACGTCGCCGGCCTTGAGCCGGTCGGGCACGGTGATGGTGCGCGGCTGGCCGTTGAGGTCGAAGAAGACGCGCACCTCGCCCTTCTCGTTGGTCTCGGCGCGGCCGAGATAGTTGACGACCAGCGTCTTGCCCTTCTCGATGTCGACCAAAAGCTCCTCGCCCTCGTTCAGCCCGTAGAAATAGACCGGCGTCGGCAGCACCTCGGTGGGGCCATAATGGTCCTGGCTGCGCGCGAACTCGACGAAGACTTTCGGGTACATCAGATAGGAGGCGAGGCGCAGGTCGTCGATCGCCTGGCCGGTCTCCTCGGCCACCTTTTCGCGCTCGGCCTCGAGATCGGCCAGGGCCAGCGTCGAGCCGGGGCGGGCGGTCAGCGGGGTGCGGCCCTTGAGGACCTTTTTCTGCAAAGCCTCGGGAAAGCCCCCCGGGGGCTGGCCGAGATCGCCGGCGAAGAACCCGACGACGGAATCGGGGAAGGCGATGTCGCGGTTCGGGTCCTCGACCTCGGCGCGGGTCAACCCGGCCGAGACCATGGCCAGCGCCATGTCGCCGACCACCTTTGAGGACGGCGTCACCTTCACGATGTCGCCGAACATGCGGTTCACGTCGGCATAGGTCTGGGCCACCTCGTGCCAGCGCGATTCGAGCCCGAGCGAGCGCGCCTGCTCCTTGAGATTGGTGAACTGGCCGCCCGGCATCTCGTGCAGATAGACCTCCGAGGCGCCCGAGCGCAGATCGCTCTCGAAGGCGCGGTACTGGGTGCGCACGGCCTCCCAATAGAACGAGATCTGGCGGATGGCGGCGGCGTCGAGCCCGGGATTGCGTTCGGTCTGGGCGAGGGCGGCGACGATCGAGCCGAGGGTGGGCTGGCTGGTGGTGCCGCTCAAGGCGTCCATGGCGGCATCGACGGCGTCGACCCCGGCCTCGACGGCGGCGAGGATGGTGGCGGCCGAGGCGCCGGAGGTGTCGTGGGTGTGCAGGTGGATCGGCAGGCCGATTTCCTCGCGCAGCGCCTTCACCAGCACACGGGCGGCTTCGGGCTTCAGCAGCCCCGCCATGTCCTTGATGCCGAGGATATGGACGCCCGCGGCTTCGAGCTCTTTTGCCAGGGCGACATAGTATTTCAGGTCGTATTTCGAGCGCTCGGGGTCGAGCATGTCGCCGGTGTAGCAGATGGCGCCTTCGGCGATCTTGCCGGCCTGGTTCACCGCGTCGATCGAGACGCGCATGTTCTCGACCCAGTTGAGGCAGTCGAAGATGCGGAACAGATCGACCCCGCCCTGGGCCGCCTGGGCGACGAAGAACTTCACGACATTGTCGGGATAATTGGTGTAGCCGACCCCGTTCGAGCCGCGCAGCAGCATCTGGGTGAGGATGTTGGGCGCCGCCTCGCGCACGCGCGCCAGTCGCTCCCACGGGTCCTCGTTGAGAAAGCGCATGGCGACGTCGAAGGTGGCGCCGCCCCAGCATTCGAGGCTGAACAGGTTCGGCAGGCCGCGCGCATAGGCCGAGGCGATGGCGGTGATGTCGAAACTGCGCATGCGGGTCGCGAGCAGCGACTGGTGCGCGTCGCGCATGGTGGTGTCGGTGATCAGCACCCGGTCCTGCGCCTTCATCCAGCGCGCCAGCCCCTCGGCCCCCTCGCGCTCGAAGACCTGGCGGCTGCCCTCGAAGACCGGTGGCGGCGCGAATTCGGGCACCACGGGCTTCGCCGCCTCGGCGGGCGGGCGCGGGCGGTCGCGCGCTTCCGGATGGCCGTTGACGGTGACGTCGGCGATATAGGTCAGCAGCTTGGTCGCCCGGTCCCGGCGCTTCTTAATGTCGAACAGCGCCGGCGTCGTGTCGATGAAGCGCGTGGTGTAGCGGTTCTCGACGAAATCGGGATGGGTGATGATGTTCTCGAGAAAGGCGAGATTGGTCGACACGCCCCGGATGCGGAACTCGCGCAGGGCGCGGTGCATGCGGGCGATGGCTTCTTCCGCCGTGGGCGCCCAGCAGGTGACCTTTTCCAAGAGCGGGTCGTAATAGCGGGTGATGACCGCGCCGGCATAGGCGGTGCCGCCGTCGAGCCTGACGCCGAAGCCGGTGGCGCCGCGATAGGCGGTGATGCGGCCATAGTCGGGGATGAAGTTCTCTTCCGGGTCCTCGGTGGTCACGCGGCACTGGATGGCATGGCCGTGCAGCTTGATGTCCTCTTGCGGCGGCACGCCCGATTCCGGGGTGCCGATCACGGCGCCGTCGAGCACGTGGATCTGCGCCTTGACGATGTCGATGCCGGTCACCTCCTCGGTGACGGTGTGCTCGACCTGGATGCGCGGATTGACCTCGATGAAGTAGAATTCGTCGCTGTCGGCATCCATCAGGAACTCGACGGTGCCGGCGCCGCGATAGCTGGCGGCCCTGCCCAGCCGCACGGCGGCGTCGGTGAGCTTTTCGCGCACCGCGTCGGACAGATAGGGGGCGGGGGCTCGCTCCACTACCTTTTGATTGCGCCGCTGCACCGAGCAGTCGCGCTCGAACAGATGAACGAGATTGCCGTGGTCGTCGCCGATCAGCTGCACCTCGACATGGCGGGCGCGCTCGACCAGCTTTTCGAGATACATCTCGTCCTTGCCGAAGGCGGCCTTGGCCTCGCGCTTGCCTTCGGAAACCTCGGAGACCAGGGATTTCTCGTCGAGGATGCGGCGCATGCCGCGCCCGCCGCCGCCCCATGAAGCCTTGAGCATCAGCGGATAGCCGATCTCGGCGGCCATCTTGCGGACTTCTTCCATGTCGTCGGGCAGCGGCTCGGTCGCCGGCACCACGGGCACGCCGGCGGCGATGGCCATGTTGCGGGCCGCGACCTTGTTGCCCAGGTCGCGCATGGTCTGGGCGCGCGGGCCGATGAAGACGATGCCGGCTTCTTCGCAGGCCTCGGCGAATTCGGGGCTTTCGGCCAGAAGGCCGTAGCCGGGATGGATGGCGTCGGCGCCGGAATGCCGTGCGATGCGGATATATTCGTCGATCTGCAGATAGGCTTCGACCGGTCCCTTGCCCTGGCCGATCAGATAGGCCTCGTCGGCCTTGAACCGGTGCAGCGCCAGCTTGTCCTCCTCGGCGAAGACCGCGACGGTTTTCAGCCCGAGTTCGTTGGCGGCGCGAAACACGCGGATGGCGATTTCGCTGCGATTGGCGACGAGGATCTTCTTGATTGCCATGATGCGGTCCGAACTGGAGGAATGACGGATGGACGCGCGGCCCGGCCGGGCCGCGCCGCAGCGCAGGAAACGCGCCGGAGCAGAGGTTTAGTCCCGGCCGAGCTGCGCAGCCAGATGGCTGATGTCATAGCCCGCATGCGCGGCCTCGCCGATGATGTCGGCGGCGGGGCGGGTTCCGGCCTGCGACAGCGCCCACAGCGTCGTCGAGCGCGTGCCCGAGCGGCAGAAGGCGAAGACCGGGCCGGCGCTGTCATCGAGCGCCTTGCGCGTCGCCTCGACCATGTCCGGGCTGACGCCGTCGCGCCCGAGCGGGATGTGGCGGTAGTCGAGCCCTTCGGCCTTGGCCGCCGCTTCGATCTCGGCCGATGCCGGCTGGCCGGGCGCCTCGCCGTCGGGCCGGTTGTTGACGACCGTGGCGAATCCCAGGGCCTTCACCTGCGCCATGTCCTCGGGCCGGATTTCCCCGGACACGGTGATGGTGTCGTTGATGCGCTTGAGTTCCACAGCTGCTTCCCCGTTATCGAGATCGTCAGGCCGAGCGCGACTTATATCCGCGCTGCCGCGGCGGGTGCAACCGCGACCTATGGCGGGGGTGAGGCGGGGTTTTTCCGCCAGTCATTCCGGGGCCTGAACCGCCAGGGCGCCAGCATCGGGATAATAAATATTCCCCGATGGGCAAGCCTCTCCAACAAACTGGAAATCCACCAGAATAGCATTCTGGGCAAATTTGTGGTTGAAATGTCCCAAAGCCTGGACTAGGGTCCGGCATCGCACACATCATCTGGACGGATCGTCTCGTAAACTGTGAAGTTTTGAGGCGGACGTGCATTTTATTTGCCGAATGATCTAGTTGCGGACTTTTGATCCCTTCTCTATTCATTCGCGCTGTACTTAAGAGGTCAAATGCAAGCCAAGTTGAGGGTGAAAAACCTTTTCAAGGTCTTCGGCGACCGGCCCGGGGAAGCCCTCGACAGGCTGGCGGCGGGAGACAGCAAGCAGGAGATTTTCGAGGCGACGGGCCAGACCATCGGCGTGCAGGATGTCAGCTTCGAGGTCGAGCAGGGCCAGGTCTTCGTCGTCATGGGCCTGTCGGGCTCGGGCAAGTCCACCCTGGTTCGCATGCTCAACGGGCTCATCCGGCCCTCGAGCGGTCAGATTCTCATCGACGGCGACGACATCGCCAGCTGCGGCGCCGACAGGCTGCGCGCCGTGCGGCGCGACAAGATCGCCATGGTGTTCCAGCATTTCGCGCTGTTTCCGCATTGGAGCATCGTCGACAACGCCGCCTATGGGCTCAAGGTCAAGGGCGTCGGGGCGGCCGAACGGCGCAAGCGCGCCCTCGAGGCGCTGGAACAGGTCGGGCTCGCCGCCTGGGCCGACAGCCCGCCCTCCGATCTTTCGGGCGGCATGCAGCAGCGCGTCGGCCTGGCGCGCGGGCTCGCGACCGATCCGCAGATCCTGCTGATGGACGAACCCTTCGGTGCGCTCGATCCGCTGATCCGGCGCGAGATGCAGGAAGAGCTGCTGACGCTGCAACGGGAGCTGAAGAAGACCATCATCTTCATCACCCACGACCTCAACGAGGCGCTGATGCTGGGCGACCGCATCGCCATCATGAAGGACGGACGGTTCGTGCAGGTCGGCACGGCGCAGGAAATCGTCTCCAACCCGGCCGACGACTATGTCGCCGCCTTCGTCGCCGATATCGATCGCGGCAGGGTGTTCACCGCCGATACCGTCTCGCATGCGCCGGAGACGATGCAGCTCGAGGCCGATACCGCCGGCGATGCGGTGCGCTCGATGGAGGAGCAGGGGCGCAACGCGCTCTATGTGCTCGACGGCAATGACGAGATCGCCGGCGTCGTCACCTATCAGCAGGCGGCGGCGGCGGATCGTGAAAGTGGTCCGGACGACGTGCCGATCTGCGACGTGATGATCACCGACTATCCCTCGGCGGACCGCGATACCCAGCTCGCCGATCTCTACAGCTCGGCCAGTTCGGGCCTGCCGATCGCCGTCACCGACGACGACAACAGGCTGGTGGGCGTGGTCGAGCCGGAAGACGTGTTCGCGCAGCTGGCGACGGAGGCGCCGTCGGAGGAGGAAGCCGGGGCCGATGCGCCGTCCGGCGATGATCCGGCCGCCGATGAACCGACCGACGGGGCGCCGCCCGCGGACTCCCCGACCAAGGCGCGCATGGCCGCGCTGGCGGACCGGTGAGCCTCTGCGCCGCAACAGATTCAATTTGCAAGGAGACGTGCCCTTGAGCCCGTCCGATCTTCTCATCATTCCCTTCGACGACTGGGTCAACCTGTTGGTCCGCGACTGGCTGGTCCCGAATTTCCGGCCGGTGTTCCGCGCCGTGCAGGTGCCGATCACCATGGTGCTGAACGGGCTGGACCGCTTCTTCAATTTCGTGCCGATGCTGGTCACTACGGCGGTCTTCGGCCTGCTGGCGTTCAAATATGCCGGCCGCGGCATGGCGATCTTCACGCTGCTCGGCTTCGCCTTTATCGACATGATCGGGCTGTGGCCGCACACCATGACGACGCTGGCGATGATCGTCACCTCGGTGCTGTTCTGCGCCATCATCGGCATTCCGGCCGGCATATTGTCGGCGCGCAGCGACCTGGCGTGGAAGATCACGCGGCCGGTGCTCGACGTCATGCAGACCATCCCCAGCTTCGTCTATCTGGTGCCGATCGTGATGCTGTTCGGCGTCGGCATGGCGCCGGGCATCATCGCCACCATCATCTTCGCGCTGCCGCCGATCATCCGGCTGACCAATCTGGGGATCCGCAATGTGCGCGAGGACCTCATCGAGGCCTCGCAAGCCTTCGGAGCCACGGGCTGGCAGATGCTGCGCGACCTGCAGTTCCCGCTGGCGCTGCGCACCATCATGGCCGGGCTCAACCAGACGCTGATGCTGGCGCTGTCCATGGTGGTGATCGCGGCGCTGATCGGGGCGGGCGGGCTCGGGCTCGTGGTCAATACCGGGCTGGGGCGCCTCGATGTCGGGGGGGCCACGGCCGGGGGCGTCGGCATCGTCATCCTCGCCATCGTGCTCGACCGCATCACGCAAGGGCTGGGCGAGCAGACCAACGGGCAGGCCGTTTCGCTGCGCCAGACGCTGATTTCCATGTTCCGCCTTCGCCCGCAGGCGTCGGCCGAAGCTGGAAAGGCGGCCTGACATGGCCGCTGAAGGGAGTGACCTCCCTGCCGCCATCCGCTTCGCGCGGATCCTTCACACACGTGCAAAGGAGACAAAGACAGCAATGTTCCGTCTCAAGACCGTAACCGCACTCGCCACCCTCGCCCTTGCCGCCGGCCTCGTCGCGCCGGGCCATGCCCAGGAAAACCCCGGGGAAGGGGTTTCCGTCGTCATGGCCCAGCCCACCTGGGATACCGGCTGGTTCCACACCGAGATCTACGTCCAGCTGCTCGAAGAGCTCGGCTATGACGTCCAGCAGACGCTGACGCTCGACAACCCGCCCTTCTATCAGGCCGTCGCGCAGGGCGACGTGACGCTGTGGGTGGATGGCTGGTTCCCGCTGCACAACACCTATGAGCCGACCTTCTCGCAGGGCGCCGAGATCGTCGGCGCCGTGGCCGAGGGCGGGGCGCTCGAAGGCTATCTGGTCAATGCCAGCGCCGCCGAGGAATTCGGCATCACCTCGCTCGAGGATTTCAAGCGCGACGACGT
>JAEWHZ010000353.1 GCA_023387585.1 Pseudomonadota bacterium | reverse complement strand
AGCGCTTCCAGCGCGCGGTTGCGGGTGGTCTCGTCGCCGGAGGCGAGGGGCGAGCGGGCGACGAAGCCGGCGAGTTCGCCGAGGGCTGTTCTAGTCGTCACAGTGCTACTCCAAACACGGGCACCAGATGACACGTCCTGTCCGGACCGTTTCTCCGCCTTTGTGGAAGCGCGAAACGATCTCTTTTCTTGTCTCTCGTCGCGTTTCCGAACCGCAAAACCGGTATCCACTTTTGCTGGAAACGCTGGGTGTGCCTCAACTCTGCATGGCGAGGCAGGTCAGGTTCTGAGCCTTGAGCTGGTTGCAGATCTCGGTGGCGTCGTCGCGGCCGCCGAAGCCGGTGAAGCGGGCGCGGTAGTAGGTCTGGCCGGTGCGCTCGAAGCGTTCGACATAGCCGCGATAATCGGTGAGCGTCTCGAGGCGCCCGACAGCGTCGCCGAGCAGGGTCTGCGCGGTCTGCTCGGACGGCGTCGCGCCGACCTGGACCACCCAGCCGCCGACGGCGGCGGCGTTCGAGACGCTGTTGGAGGTCGTGGGATCGATGCCGACATTGGCCGGCGGCATGAGGGGGGCGGAGGGGGCGGTCTGGCCCAGCGCTGCCGGCGGCGCGCCGAGGGAATAGGTCTCGCTCAGCCAGGCGCCGATGATGTCGTTGGCCGGGTAGCTCGGCGAATCCGGCTCGCCGGCGAGGCCCGCGGCGGCCTGGGCGGCCGACTGGGCCGGCGGCGGCGCGGGAACCGGGGGCGCGGCCGGCACGGGAGCCGGGGCGGGCGCGACGGAAGCGGTGGCGATCGGGGCCGGGCGCGCGCCGTTGAGGGCGACGAGCTCGGCAAGGCGGAAGCCGGGGAGCGGGGCCGGGTTCACGGGAACCGGGCGGCTCGACTGGGCGACGGCGACCGGCGCGCCCATGGCGCCCGGGCGCGGGATCATGGCGGTCTGCATGAACGAGCCCGAGCGGGCGCGCGGCAGATAGGTTGAGACCAACTGGCGCACGCGCTCGTCACGGGAGGCGGCGGAGTTGAAGCCGAAGGCGACGACGATGATGTGGCGGTTGTCGCGCCGGGCGGCGGTGAGCAAATTGGAGCCGGCGGCGTTGATATAGCCGGTCTTGATGCCGTCGACGGCGTTCATGTAGCCGAGGACGCGGTTGTGATTGCCGTAGGAGCGCCCGCCATAGGTGAAGCTGCGGGTCTGGAAATATTCGTAATAGCGCGGAAAGTGCTGGAACACGGCGATGCCGAGGATCGCCTGGTCGCGCACGGTGGTGACCTGCGCGCCGTCCGGCAGCCCCGAGGCGTTGCGATAGGTGGTGTTGCGCATGCCGATGGCGCGGGCGGTGGCGGTCATGCGTTCGGCGAAGCGCGATTCCGAGCCCGAAATGTGCTCGGCGATGACGCGGGCGATGTCGTTGGCCGACAGGGTGACCAGCGCCTTGATGGCGTTCTCGACGGAAATCTCCGCACCGGCGCGCAGGCCGAGCTTTGTCGGCACCGCGGCGGCTGCGTGGCGCGACACGGTCATGCGGGTGTCGAGGCGCAGATTGCCGGCCTCGAGCTCCTGGAACAGGATGTAAAGGGTCATGACCTTGGCGACGGAGGCGGGGTAGCGCCGGGAGTCGGCCGCTTCCTCATACATGACCTGGCCGCTCTTGGCGTCGACGACGATGCCGGCGAAGCGCCTGAGATTTTCGATGGCCATGGCCTGCGGCGTGAAATGCACGCCCAGCCCGAGAACGATGGCCACAACGAAGGTGATGCGCCAAAACAGCGCAATCAGCGGGGTCCGCGCCAGATTAGCCACCCGGTACTCCAAACTACTCGCAGGGCGAATACGCCGCCCGAAAAAACGCCATCAACCCGTGAGGCCGGCTGTCCTGCCGCCGGTTCGGCTCGCGGCCATTTCCGGACCTCATGCGGCGAGCTTAGGGCGATCCGCTTACTTTTGTGTAAAATGCCGGCGATCCCGGAGGCGGTTTGCGCGTTTTCCGAGGCGGGGGCGCGGCCGCCGGGGCCGGCGATCCGGGCGGAAGGCGCAGAATCACGAATATGAGATGCCCGGCCCCTTAACAGCGTCGGGAATTTCTCTACATAATGGGTCCATCATGCTGCTTCGCCCACCACATCGAAACACGCGCGCGCCCTCCCTCACCGAGACGGAGCGGGAGCACGACGCCCTATGGGTGCAGGCCGGCGAGCCGACGCGGTCCGCCAGCGGCGGAAGCGGCGACGACGACGAGGGCGGTTCCTCCACCGGGGCCGCCACCAAGACGCGGACGCGAACCAGAAGGCCAAGCCTTTATCGCGTCCTTTTGCTCAACGACGACTACACCCCGATGGAGTTCGTCGTTCTCATCCTCCAGGAGGTCTTCAACAAGTCGCGCGAAGACGCCTGGACCATCATGCTGCACGTTCACCAGAAGGGGGTGGGGGAGTGCGGCGTGTTTCCGTTCGAGGTGGCCGAGACCAAGGTCACCCGTGTCATGGACATTGCACGCAAGAACCAGCACCCGCTGCAATGCGTCATGGAAAAGCAATAGGAAGCTGCCATGCCCTCTTTCTCCCGCGGTCTCGAAAAGGCGCTGCATCAGGCCATGAACCTGGCGCGTGAGCGCAGCCATGAATTCGCGACCCTCGAGCACCTGCTGCTCGCGCTCACCGACGACCGCGACACGATCTCGGTGCTGAACGGGTGCGATGTCGATATCGACGCGCTCAAGACCGATCTCGAGGACTTCATCAACGAGGAGCTCGACAGCCTCGTGGTGCAGAACGGCCAGGACGCGCGCCCGACCGCCGCGTTCCAGCGCGTCATCCAGCGCGCGGTCATCCATGTCCAGTCCTCGGGTCGCGAGGAGGTGACCGGGGCCAACGTGCTCGTCGCCATCTTCGCCGAACGCGAGAGCCATGCCGCCTATTTCCTCGAGCAGCAGGACATGACGCGGCTCGACGCGGTCAATTTCATTTCGCACGGCATCACCAAGTCCGGCCCGGGCGAGGCGCGGCGCGTGCGCGGCGCCGAGGAGGGCGGGGAAGGCTCGCAGTCCGAAACCGCCCCCGGCGGCAACGGCAAGAGCTCGGCGCTGGCCGATTTCTGCGTCGACCTCAACGCCAAGGCGCGCGAGGGCAAGATCGACCCGCTGATCGGGCGCGATTCCGAATTGAAGCGCACCATCCAGGTGCTGTGCCGGCGCTCGAAGAACAATCCGATCTATGTGGGCGATGCCGGCGTCGGCAAGACGGCGATCGCCGAGGGGCTGGCGCGCAAGATCGTTGAGGGCGACGTGCCGGAGGTGCTGCGCGACGCGGTCATCTATGCGCTGGACATGGGCTCGCTGCTCGCCGGCACGCGCTATCGCGGCGATTTCGAGGAACGGCTGAAGGCGGTGATGAAGGAGCTCGAGAAGCTCCCCAATTCCGTGCTGTTCATCGACGAGATCCACACCATGATCGGGGCCGGGGCGACCTCGGGCGGGGCGCTCGACGCCTCCAACCTGCTCAAGCCGGCGCTGGCCTCGGGCGCGATCCGCTGCATCGGCTCGACCACCTACAAGGAATACCGCCAGTTCTTCGAGAAGGACCGCGCTCTGGTGCGGCGCTTCCAGAAGATCGACGTCAACGAGCCCACGGTTCCCGACGCCATCGAGATCGTGAAGGGGCTGCGGCCGTATTTCGAGACCTTCCACAAGCTCAAATACACCGACGAGGCGCTGAAGGCGGCCGTCGAGCTGTCGGCGCGCTATATCAACGACCGCAAGCTGCCGGACAAGGCGATCGACGTGATCGACGAGACGGGCGCCAGCCAGATGCTGCTCAAGGAAGAGGAGCGCAAGGCGATCATCGACGTCGAGGACATCGAGGCGACCATCGCCACCATGGCGCGGATTCCGCCCAAATCGGTGTCGAAATCCGATGCCGAGTTGCTGTCGGGGCTGGAGAGCAACCTTCGCACCGTGGTGTTCGGGCAGGACGAGGCGATTACGGCGCTGTCCTCGGCCATCAAGCTGGCCCGGGCCGGGCTGCGCGAGCCGGAAAAGCCGATCGGCTCCTATCTGTTCACCGGCCCGACCGGGGTGGGCAAGACCGAGGCGGCCAAGCAACTCGCCGATACGCTCGGGGTCGAGCTTTTGCGCTTCGACATGTCCGAATATATGGAGCGGCACACGGTGAGCCGGCTGATCGGCGCGCCGCCGGGCTATGTCGGGTTCGACCAGGGCGGGCTCCTGACCGACGGCGTCGACCAGCATCCGCATTGCGTGGTGCTGCTCGACGAGATCGAGAAGGCGCATCCGGACATCTACAACATCCTGTTGCAGGTGATGGACCACGGCAAGCTGACCGACCACAACGGCAAGCAGGTGGATTTCCGCAACGTCATCCTGATCATGACCTCGAATGCCGGCGCCATGGATTTGCAGAAGGCGCCGATCGGCTTCGGGCGCAGGCGCGAGAAGGGCGATGACGAGGAGGCGATCAACCGCATCTTCACGCCCGAGTTCCGCAACCGGCTCGATGCGATCATTTCCTTCGCCCCGCTGCCGGCCGAGGTGGTGCGCCGGGTGGTGGAGAAGTTCGTGCTGCAGCTCGAGGGCCAGCTTGCCGAACGCGGCGTGACCATCAATCTGCGGCCCGAGGCCGCCGACTGGCTGGCCGAGAAGGGCTATGACGAGAAGATGGGCGCGCGTCCGCTGGGGCGGGTGATCCAGGAATACGTCAAGAAGCCGCTGGCCGAGCAGGTGCTGTT
>JAEWHZ010000335.1 GCA_023387585.1 Pseudomonadota bacterium | reverse complement strand
CTTATGGGGCAGGCCCGCGTCGCCGTGCCGCCCGAAAGGTTTGGAACGGGGCCGGCGCGCCTGCCGGACGGGGGAGGGAAACCATGGCATTCAAGGTAGCGGTCATCGGCGCCGGCTCGGTCGGCTTCACCAAGACGCTGATTTCGGACCTGCTCAAGGTGCCCGAATTCGCCGAGTGCGAATTCGCCCTCACCGACATCAATCCGCACAATCTCGACATGGTGCGCCAGATCATCGAGACCATCGTTGCGGTCAACCGGCTGCCCGCCAGGGTGACCGCCACCACCGACCGCCGCGAGGCGCTGGCGGGCGCGCGCTACATCATGAGCTGCGTGCGGGTGGGCGGGCTTGAAGCCTTCGCCACCGATGTCAACATTCCGCTCAAATACGGCGTCGACCAGTGCGTGGGCGACACCATCTGCGCGGGCGGCATCCTCTACGGCCAGCGCAACATCCCGGTGATCCTCGATTTCTGCAAGGATATCAGGGAAGTGGCCGAGCCGGGTGCGCTGTTCCTCAACTATGCCAACCCCATGGCCATGAACACCTGGGCCGCTGATCTTTACGGCGGGGTCGATGTGGTGGGACTGTGCCACGGCGTGCAGCACGGCGCCCACCAGATCGCCCAGGTGCTGGGCGTCGAGGACGAGGAGCTCGACTATGTGTGCTCGGGCATCAACCACCAGACCTGGTATATCGACATCCGCGCCAGGGGCCGCAGGATCGAAAAGGACGAGCTGATCGCCGGCTTCGAGGCGCATCCGGTCTATTCCAGGACCGAGAAGCTGCGCATCGACGTGCTGAAGCGCTTCGGCGTCTATTCCACCGAGAGCAACGGGCATCTGTCCGAATACCTGCCCTGGTATCGCAAGCGCCCCGAGGAGATCGGCCGCTGGATCGACATGAGCGACTGGATCCATGGCGAGACCGGGGGCTACCTGCGCTACTCCACCGAGCGCCGCAACTGGTTCGAGACCGACTTCCCGAAGTTCCGCGACGAGGCCAGCAAGCCGCTGAGCGAGCACAAGCGCACCAGCGAGCATGCCAGCTACATCATCGAGGCGCTGGAAACCGGCCGGGTCTATCGCGGCCATTTCAACCGGCGCAACAACGGCATCATCACCAATCTGCCGACCGATGCCATCATCGAAAGCCCCGGCTTCGTCGACCGGTTCGGCATCAACATGGTCGAAGGCATCACCCTGCCCACCGCCTGCGCCGCCACCTGCTCGGTCTCGGTCTCCGTGCAGCGCCTGTCGGTCGAGGCGGCGATGACGGGTGATATCGACACGCTCAAGCTCGCCGTGCTGCACGACCCGCTGGTCGGCGCCATCTGCACGCCGGACGAGGTGTGGGCCATGGTCGACGAGATGGTCGTCGCCCAGGCCGAATGGCTGCCGCAATACGCCGACGCCCTCCCCGCCGCCCGCGAGCGCATCGCCCGCTCCACGGTCAAGACCCGCGACTGGGCGGGAGCCGCGCGCAAGCGGGTGCGTCCGGTGGAGGAACTGCGCGAGCTGACGGGCGGGCATCGGTGAGGTGGCCGGACGGTCATAGCCTTGCCGAATGTGACGCGAGGTATTACCTTTCTGTAGTCAGGTAATACAGAGCATTCACATGGTCACCACCGTCACGATCAAGGGACAAGTTACCATCCCCAAGCCGATCCGCGAGCAGTTGGGGCTCGAGCCGGGTAGCAAGGTTGAGTTCAAATCGACCGAGCATGGCGTCGTCCTGAAGCCTGCAACTGGTCGCCCCAACCGCCTGCGGCGTTTCCTCGGTCATGCGGGACCTGGCATGTCGACGGATGAGATCATGGCGCTGACGCGCGGCGAAGAGTGATCCTCGTCGACAGCAACGTCATCCTCGACATCGTGACTTACGACCGAGTCTGGGCAGAGTGGTCACTGGCTGCGCTCGACAGCGCTCTCGCCAGCGGAAATACCGTCCTCAACGACATCGCCTTCGCCGAATTGTCCGTGCGTTACGAGCGCATCGAAGACCTAGAGACATTGCTCTCCGAAATGGGCGTCGGCTTTCTCAACGTGCCCAAACCGGCGCTGTTCCTGGCGGGTCGCATATTCGGACGTTACCGTCAGGCCGGCGGCACCCGGCAGAGCATCCTTCCCGACTTCTTCATCGGCGCCCATGCGGCCGTTACCGGCATGCCGCTACTAACCCGTGACGTGCGGCGCTATCGCAGCTACTTCCCCACCGTCGTACTCATCGCCCCGAACCCGGCCTGACCCCGAAAATCAGCCTCCCGGCAGCACCGGGAGGGCAGTCGGGAGGATTGCTTCGCTCACGCCACCTGCTGGCGGTGGGGACCGCGAGCCCAGTCGGGCAACCAGGTGCCGTGCGCCTCGATCAGATCGTCCACCAGGTTCCAGATCTGCTCGAGGTCGAGCTCGGCCGCCGTGTGCGGGTCCATCATCGCGGCGTGGTAGATGTGCTCGCGGTTCTCGGTCATCAGCGCCGCGACGGTGAGCTCCTGCACATTGATGTTGGTGCGCATCAGCGCCGTCAGCTGCGGCGGCAGATCGCCGACATAGGTCGGCTGCAGGCCGTTGTCGTCGACGAGGCAGGCCACCTCGACCGCGGCCCTGTCCGGCAGCGAGCTGATGACGCCGCTATTGCGCAGGTTGCCGTAGATCACCGAGGGCTCGCCGGTCCACACCGAGTTGACGATCGAGGAGGCATATTCCTTGGAAGGTTTCACCTCGATGGTCTCGGCGTTGCGATATTCCTCCGAGGTCCGGTTCCACTTGGCGATCTGCTCGATGCAGCGCTTGGGATATTCGTCGAGCGGAATGCCGAACTTCTCGATCAGGTCCTCGCGCCCCTCCTTGATGAAATAGGGCGTGTATTCCGCAAAATGCTCAGAACTCTCGGTGACGAAATAGCCGAGCCGCATCATCATCTCGTAGCGCACCGTGTTGGGGCAGCGCGGGTTCCAGCCCGGCTTGGGCGCCCTTCCTTCGCGATAGGCGCGGCGCAGCTCGGGATAGAGGTCCTTATAGCTCCCATCCGGCTGGCGGTGCTCGAAATTGAGAAAGAACGCCATGTGGTTGATGCCGGCCGAGCGGTAGCGGATTTCCTCGTAGGGAATGTCGAGATCGTTCGCCAGCTCGTGCGCCGTGCCCTGCACCGAATGGCACAGCCCGACCTGCCGGATCGTCGGATATTTCTCGGCGATGGCCCAGGTGTTGATGGCCATCGGGTTGACGTATTGCAGCATCACCGCATTGGGTGCGACCTCCAGCATATCCGCGCAGATCTTCCACAGATGCGGCACCGTCCTGAGCCCGCGCATGATGCCGCCCACGCCCAGCGTGTCGGCGATGGTCTGGCGCAGATTGTACTTCTTGGGCACCTCGAAATCCGTGACCGTCGCCGGCTCGTAGCCGCCGATCTGGAAGCACACCACGACGAAATCGGTGCCGTCGAGCGCCTGGCGCTGGTCGGAAAAGCTCGTAACACGGGCCTTCACGCCGAGCGTGTCGATCAGCTTGCTGGCGATGACGACGCTCTCCTCGAGCCGCTGCGGGTTGATGTCCATCAGGCGGATATCGGCGCCGGCCAGCGCGGGGCGCTGCAGGATGTCGCCGACGATGTTCTTCATGAACACCGCGGAGCCCGCGCCGATGAAGGTGATCTTGGGATTGGCGGCCATTTGGCACTTGTCTCCGGAAAAATAACTCAGGCTGCGACTTCGAAGGCCGCGCGCACCAGCCGCGCGGTGTATTCGGTTTTTGGCGCGGTCAGCACTTCGGCGACCGGTCCCTCCTCGACGATCCTGCCGTGTTGCATCACCATCACGCGGTGGCACAAAGCGCGCACTACCTTGAGGTCGTGCGAGATGAACAGATAGGACAGCCCGCGCTCGTCCTGGAGGCGCCGCAGCAGATCGATGATCTGCGCCTGCACCGACAGGTCGAGCGCCGAGGTCGGCTCGTCGAGCAGGATGAATTCGGGTTCCAGCGCGATGGCGCGGGCTATGGCGCTGCGCTGGCGCTGCCCGCCCGAGAATTCGTGCGGGAAGCGGTTGAGGATGCTGTCGGGCATGCCGGCGTCGCGCAGCGCCTGGCGCACGCGCTCGACGCGCTCGCGGGTATTGGCGCCGATGGAGTTGACGATCAGCCCCTCCTCGATGATCTGGCGGATCGACATGCGCGGGTTGAGGCTGGCGAAGGGGTCCTGGAACACCACCTGCATGCGGGATCGCAGCGGCCGCATCTCCTTGCGCCCGCGCGTGTCGATGCGCTCGCCGTCGAACAGGATTTCCCCGCCCTGGTTGCGGATCAGGCGCAACAGCGCCTGCCCGAACGTGGTCTTGCCCGAGCCGCTCTCGCCCACCAGTCCCAGCGTCTCGTGCTTGCGCAGTTCAAGATCGAGGCTGTCGACGGCCACCAGATCGAAGAAATCGGGCTTGAAGAAGCCGCCGCGCTTGAGCGTGAAGCTCACCTTCACCTTGCGCCCTTCGAGCACGGTGGGCTGCTCGCCTTCGAGCGGATTGGCGATGCCCTTGGGTTCGGACGCCAGCAGATGCCGGGTATAGGGATGGCGCGGATCGGAGAACAGCGCCTCAGTGGTGTTGTGCTCCTGCACCGCGCCGTGGCGCATCACATAGACGTAGTCCGAGAACTGGCGCACGATCGTCAGGTCGTGGGTGATCAGCACCACCGCCATGCCGTATCTGTCCTTCAGCTCCTTGATCAGGTTGAGGATCTGCGCCTGAACGGTCACGTCGAGCGCCGTGGTCGGCTCGTCGGCGATCAGCACGTCGGGCCGGTTGGCGAGCGCCATGGCGATCATCACCCGCTGGCGCTGGCCGCCGGAAAGCTGGTGCGGATATTGCCGCAGCCGCGCCGCCGGATCGGGGATATGCACCTCCTCGAGCAGTTCGAGCGCCCGCGCCATCGCCTCGGCGCCGCTCATGCGGTTGTGCAGGTGCAGGATTTCGCAGATCTGCTTGCCGATGGTGTAGACCGGGTTCAGCGAGCTCATCGGCTCCTGGAAGATCATGGCGATATCGTTGCCGCGCAGCTTGTGCATGTCCTTGTCGGACAGCGCCACCACGTCCTTGCCGCCGAGCAGGATTTTCGCGCCCGGCCTGATGGTCGCGCGCTTGCTCAACAGCTTCATGACCGTGCGCGCGGTCACGGACTTGCCCGAGCCGCTCTCGCCCACCAGCGCTATGGTCTCGCCCTTGTGAAGCTGGAACGACACGTCGCTGACGGCGTGCACCACCCCGCCCTCGACCTTGAAGTTGACGGCAATGTTGCGCGCATCGAGGATCAGCTCGCGCCCATGGGCGCCGAGATCGTGGCGTTCGGGCGGGGCGAGGTTTTCGGTCTGCATCTTGCGCCCCCTCAATACGGATCGATGGCGTCGCGCAACCCGTCGCCCAGCGCGTTGAAGGCGAAGACGGTGACGAGCACGAAACCGACCGGCGACAGGATCCACGGATAGGAGCCGATCACCGAGAACACCGCCGTGTCCTGCAGCATCAGCCCCCAGGAGATCAGCGGCGGCTTCACCGCAAAGCCCAGAAAGCCGAGAAAGCTTTCGAGCAGCACCACGGCGGGGATGGCGAGCGTCACCGCGACGATCACATGGCTGAGCACGTTGGGCAGGATGTGGCGCAATATGATGCGCAGATCGCCCGAGCCCACGGCGATGGCGGCGCGTACATATTCGATGCGCGCCAGCGACAAGGTCTTGGACCGCACCTCGCGGCTCAATTGCGCCCAGCCCAGCACCGCCATGACGCCGATGACGAAGGCGATGAAGAAGTTGGACGGCGCCGTCACCGGGATCAGCGACGTCAGCGCCAGATAGAGCGGCAATTGCGGGAAGGCGAGCACGAATTCGACGAAGCGCTGCACCCAGGCGTCGACCCGCCCGCCGATATAGCCCGAGCCGATGCCGACAAAGGTGCCGACCGTGGTGGTCAGCGCCACCACCGCCAGCGCGATCATCAGCGAGATGCGCGAGCC
>JAEWHZ010000061.1 GCA_023387585.1 Pseudomonadota bacterium | reverse complement strand
AACACCATGAATACGATACGCATCGCATATCCTCTCCGAAAACCGGATGACGGGCGACAGCGCCCGTTTTCGACAGCCTCGGTGCGGATAGTGGCGAGAGTTTAGTCGAACAGGCTCGAAACGCTCTGCTCGCTCGCCGTGCGCGCCACGGCCTCGCCGATCAGCGGGGCGATGCTGACGCGGCGGATATTGGCGGCGGCCGTCACCACGTCGCTTTCGTCGATGGAATCGGTGACCACCAGTTCCTTGAGCTTCGACTGGGCGATGCGTTCGCCGGCATTCTCGGACAGGACGCCATGGGTGATATAGGCCGAGACCTCCTTGGCCCCCGCCGCCAGCAGCGCCTCGGCGGCGTTGATCAGCGTGCCGCCGGAATCGACGATGTCGTCGATCAGGATGCAGGTCTGTCCCGCCACGTCGCCGATGATGTTCATCACCTCGGACACGCCGGCACGCGGGCGGCGCTTGTCGACGATGGCGAGGTTGGCGCCGATGCGGCTGGCGACGTTGCGCGCCCGCTTCACCCCGCCGACATCGGGCGAGACGATCATCACGGTGTTGACGTCGTAATTGGCGCGGATGTCGCGGGTGATGACCGGGGCCGAGGACAGATTGTCGGTCGGAATGTCGAAAAAGCCCTGGATCTGCTCGGCATGCAGGTCGAGCGTCAGCACGCGGTTGGCGCCGGCCTCGGTGATCAGGTTCGAGACCAGCTTGGCCGAGATCGGCGTGCGCGGCGCCGATTTCCGGTCCTGGCGGGCATAGCCGAAATAGGGGACCACCGCCGTGATCCGCCGCGCCGAGGAGCGCCGGAGCGCGTCGCAGATGATCAGCAGCTCCATCAGGTTGTCGTTGGCAGGATAGGATGTCGATTGCAGGACGAACACGTCCTCGCCGCGCACGTTCTCGTGGATTTCGACGAAGATTTCCTTGTCGGCGAAGCGCTTGACCGTGCAGTCGGTCAGCGGCAGCTCGAGATAGCTCGCGATCGCACCTGCCAGCGGCCGGTTGGAGTTGCCGGTGACAAGCTTCATGACGCAAAATCCCGAGTTCGTCGTGGGCGATGGAGCCGCCCGACCCGTTTTCGGCCACCGTTTAGCTTCACGCCCGGCGCGAGTCCATGGCCGCCTTCATCAAACTGTTACCGAATTGCCTCACCACGGTCATCAAGGCCGATCACGGCGATCTGCCGTCCGGCCCTGCCTGCCTCGTGCGTGGCCCGCCGATGCGAGAAATAGCGCTCCGGATCGGCATAGGTGCAGCCGCCGATCCGCTCGGCTTCGATGCCGGACGCGGCAAGCTGCGCCAGAACGAATCCCGGCAGGTCGAAATGCGGCCGGCCGTCCGGGCCGGAGATGAAAAACGGCGCGGCGCCGGGATCGCGCGCCAGCAGGTCGGCGCGAAAATCCGGGCCGACCTCGTAATTGGGTCCCGAGATGGTGGGGCCGATGGCGGCGCTTATGGCGTTCCGGCGCGCGCCCAGCGCCAGCATGGCGGCAACGGTCTCGCGCACCACGCCGTCTATGGCACCGCGCCAGCCGGCATGGGCGGCCGCGACCACCCCGGCTTCGGCATCGGCGAGCAGGATCGGGCAGCAATCGGCGGTGAGGATGCCGAGCAGCACGCCGGGCGTCGTCGTGACCAGCGCGTCAGCCTCGGTGTCGGCGGTCACGTCGCCGGCGTTGGCGACCCGGGCCGAATGCACCTGCCGCGCGGTAACGAGCGCACCGCCGCCCAGGGCCGCCACCGCGCGTCGGCGATTCTCCTGCGCATGGGCCGGATCGTCGGCATTGCTCGCCGACACGTTGAGCGAGGCGAAATCGCCGCCCGATACGCCGCCGCGCCGGCCGAAAAAGCCGTGCCGAAGCCCGGACAGCGCTGTGCTGGTCTCGAAGGGGACGCTCACGCCGTGAAGCCGGGCGGCTGCAGTCCGGGGCTGTGGGCGCAGAGCACCTTGAACAATGTGCCCATCTGCTCGACGCCGGCCAGCCGCGCGGCGGCGGCGACGATATCGCTCGCCTGCGCGGGATTGGCGGCGGCCAGCGCCCGCGCCCGTTCGCCCAGCCCGAGCCGGGTGAGGAACTCGCTTTGCGTCGCCAGTGGCTGCACCGCCAGTCCCGCGCGCCGAGCCACCCCGGCCAAAGCCTCGAAATCGACATGGGCCGAGATATCGGCAAGCCCGGGATCGACGAGCGGGTCGGCAAAAGCGTGCTCGCGCACCGCCTGCAAGGTCTCCCCCGTCTGGGTGCGGGCATAGCCGTAATCGATGGCGAGCACGGCCCCGCCCTTGGCCGAAACATGTTCCGCGAGCCGGTTCATCACCTCGGCGCCGGCCAGCGCCAGCTCATAGACCGCGCCCGGCTCCGCCCCCTTGATCGCCGGCGGCAGCGCCTCGTCCGGCAGGACGCCGGGCGATAGGCCGAAGGCGCGCACGCCGTCGCGCAACCCGACCTGGCGCTCGTGCCAGCCGTCCTCTCCGCGCACGAATTGCCGGATCGGCAGGGCGTCGAAGAACTCGTTGGAAATGGCGATCAGCGGCATGTCGGGCAGGGTGTCGAGATCGGTGAGCCAGTCCGGCTTATGCTCGCCGAGACGCTGGCGCTGCGCCTCGACCAGCCCCGGGCTGGTCTCGAACAGCTTCAGTTGCACTGCCTCGGAAAAGCCGGCGGCGCGGCTCGCGACCCGCATGACATCGCTCATCAGCGTGCCGCGTCCGGGCCCGAGCTCCATCAGCGCGAAGGGCGCCGGCTCGTTCATCTGCTGCCACAGATTGACGATGAAAAAGCCGATCAATTCGCCGAACATCTGGCTGATCTCGGGCGCGGTGACGAAATCGCCCGCCTGTCCCAAGGGGTCGCCGCCACGATAATAGCCGCGCGAAGGGTGGGTCAGGCACAGCGCCATGTAATTGGCGATCGACATCGGCCCGTTCGCGCGGATCTGCATGTCGATCAGCTCGCCCAGCGTCATTTCCCCATCAACGGACACGGCGCGACCTCGAATACTGCGGCCTCATGGCATAGAGCACCAGCCCGAGCCCCGCGATCACCATGGGCAGGCTCAGCAGCATGCCCATGGTCAGCCAGCCGCCATAAAGATAGCCGAGCTGCGCATCGGGCAGGCGCACGAACTCGACGGCGATGCGGCTCAGCCCGTAGCCGATGCCGAACACCCCGGCCACCAGCCCCGGCCGGCGCAGCCCGTAGGCGACATGGGTGATGAAGCGGATGACGAGGAACAGCACCAGCCCCTCCAGCGCCGCCTCGTAAAGCTGGCTCGGATGGCGCGGCACGCCGAGCGGGTCGGTGGGGAACACCACGCCCCAGGGCAGATCGGTCGGCGCGCCGTAGAGCTCGGCATTGATGAAATTGGCGATGCGCCCCAGAAACAGCCCGATGGTACCGACGGCGGCGATCAAATCGAGCGAGCTCAGCAGATTCCCGCCCTTGTGGCGCGTGAACGCCATCACCGCGACCATCAGCCCGAGCATGCCGCCGTGATAGGCCATGCCGCCATCCCACAGCGCGACGATCTCGGCGGGGTTCGCGGCATAATGCGGCAGATTATAGAACAGCACATAGCCCAACCGCCCGCCGGCGATGATGCCGATCACCGCCCAGAAGGCGAAATCCCAGATCTGCGGCGCCTCGAAGGGCGGTTTGTTGTCGGCCCATAGCGAGCGCCGCCGCAGCAGCATCGCGCCATAGCCGGCCCCGAGCACCACGCCGAACAGATAGGCCAGCGCATACCACCTGATGACGAGGGGCCCGATGGAAAAGGCGATGGGGTCGATGACGGGAAACGGCAAGGCAAAATCCTGTCGAGGCGTGAAGGCGACATTTCGGCGCTTAGCGCGCTCTGGTCAAGCGCCGAGGCTTTGCCTAAATGTC
>JAEWHZ010000261.1 GCA_023387585.1 Pseudomonadota bacterium | reverse complement strand
GTAGGAAACAGCGGCACGGAATCGGTCTGGGCGGTGCGGAACTCGTCGAGCCGCTCGGCGAGGTCGGGATCGGCCAGCGACAGGATCGAGGCCGCCAGCAGCGCCGAATTGATCGCCCCCGGCTTGCCGATCGCCAGCGTGCCGACCGGAACCCCGCCCGGCATCTGCACGATGGACAGCAGGCTGTCCTGCCCCGAAAGCGCCCTGGATTCGACCGGCACGCCGAGCACCGGCAGCGTGGTCAGCGCCGCGATCATGCCCGGCAGATGCGCCGCCCCGCCCGCCCCGGCGATGATCACCTGGAAACCTTCCATGCGGGCATTGCGCGCGAAATCGAACATGCGCTCGGGCGTGCGGTGCGCGGAAACGATGCGCGCCTCGTATTCCACCTTCAGCGTGTCGAGCGTGTCGGCGGCATGGCGGAGCGTCGGCCAGTCCGACTGGCTTCCCATGACGATGGCGACGGGCGGTGGCGAATGCATGAATAGGCCCTTCGATTGGCGGCCGGCTGTCGCTCAGGCGATGATGTCGGGCAAAAGGATGGTCTCGAGCTGGACGATGCGGTCCTTGAGCGCCAGCTTGCGCTTCTTGAGGCGCTGGATCAGCATGCGGTCGGACACCCTTGCCTGTTGCAGCATTTCGATGGCCGCGTCGAGATCGGCGTGCTCCTGGCGCTTGGCGGCCAGTTCCATGCCGAGGCCCGCTTCCTGTTCCTCGCTCAGCTGCAGCATGGCGCCGCGTCCCGCCTGACTCTCCCTCGATTCTGGTTAACCGATCACGGCCCGGTTTGCACTCCATTTTCATTGTGAACTGTTCCCCATCGACAGAAGCGGCGATTTCTGTGAGCATCGCCATTGTCCATGCTGAAAGGAGTTGTCATGACGACTGAAGGCCACATCGCGGCACTCGAGCGCCGGCATCAGGATCTGGACCGCGAGATCCAGTCGCAGATGCAGAACAGGATCCACGATGAGCTGCGCATTTCCGAATTGAAGCGCAGAAAACTCCAGGTCAAGGACCAGCTCACCCGCGCGAAGGGCGAAGCGGCATACTGAGCAGCGCCCGATAGACGATGACAGGGGATTCAGGCCGCGACCCTCTTCGCGGCCTTTTTCGTGCCCGCTCTTCTATACGCCAGCAGGCTATCCCGCCATCAGCCCGGTCGTGCCGTCCCACACCAGCTTGAGCGCCAGGAGGAACACCAGCCAGTAGGCGATCAGGTAGAAATGCCGCGCCGAGATGCGCCGCACCAGCCACACCCCCGCGATCACCCCGACCACCCCGATCGGCGCCAATATCGCCGACAGCGTCAGATTGGCCGCGTTGAGCTGGCCGAGCAGGAAATAGGGCGGCAGCTTGATCAGGTTGACGATGGCGAAGAAATAGGCGGACGTGCCGGCATAGACCGCCGGGGGCAGCCGGCGCGGCAGCACGTAGATCTGGAACGGCGGCGCCCCGGTATGGCTGATGAAGCTGGTGAGGCCGGCAAAGGCGCCCCAAAACGCGCCCCAGGGCTTCGAGGGCGGCAGCCCCTCGAGCTGCTTGCGCAGCGGCAATATGGCATCGAGGATGAACAACAGCGTGATGACGCCGACGAACAGCAGCACCATGGCGTCGCTGATCACGCTCCACAGCGCCCAGCCCAGCGCCGTTCCGGCGATCGCGCCCGGGATCATGATGCGGATGATCGACCAGTCGACATCGCGCCGATAGGCCCACACCGCATAGGCGTCCATGGCGATCAGCACCGGCAGCAGCATGCCCGCCGCGTCGCGCGCCGGCATGACGAAGGTCAGCAGCGGAACCGCCACCATGCCCAGGCTGCCCAGCAGCCCGGCCTTAGAGAGGCCGACAAGCAGCACGGTGCCGACGGCGACCGTCCAGAAAAGCAGGTCCATAATGGAATATCGCCGTTTGGGAGAAGACGTCGGGGCGGGAAGGCTGGTTTGCCCCGCTACTCGGTACCCGACTGGCGCGGCTTGTCAACGCCCGTTGCGGATGAGGCCGCGGGCGCAACGAAAAAGGGCGCGGCCCGGCAGCCGCGCCCCCTCACTCATTCCTCGTCGCGCTGCAGCGACTTGAGCTTGGAGAACACCGCATCGGCGTCGAACGCCTCCTGCGTGCTGGCCGAACGCGAGCCTTCGGCGCCCTCTTCGGCCGCGGCGCGGCTGGCGGCGCGCGCCAGCGCTTCCTCGGCGGTGAGCAGCATGGTGCCTTCGGCCAAATCCTCGCTCGGCGCACTGCCCTTGCTGGCGCGCTTCACCTCGAGATCGAGGTCGATCTGGCTGCACAGCCCCAGCGTCACCGGGTCCATCGCCGTCAGGTTCGCCGAATTCCAGTGGGTGTTGTCGCGCACCGCGTCGATGGTCGACTTGGTCGTGCCCACCAGCCGCATGATCTGCGCGTCCTTGAGTTCGGGATGGTTGCGCACCAGCCATTTGATGGCGCCAGGGCGCTCGTTGCGCCGCGAGATCGGCGTATAGCGCGGACCCTTGCGCTTGGCCATGCCCACGCGCACCTTGGGCTCGCTCACCTTCATGCGGTAATTGGTGTCGGCTTCGGCGCGCTCGATCTCCTCGCGCGTGAGCTGCCCGTTCTGGATCGGGTTGACGCCCATGATGCCGACCGCCACGTCGCCATCGGCGATGCCCTGCACCTCGAGCGGATGCAGCGCGCAGAAGGCGGCGATCTGGTCGAAGCTGAGCGCTGTGTTCTCGACCAGCCAGACGGCGGTCGCCTTGGGCATCAGCAATTGCGTTGCCATGGAAAATACACTCCGAAAAATACGTCCCGCCCGGCGCGGGCCGGTCTTCCTCCGGGCCGCTCCACCTCGAA
>JAEWHZ010000257.1 GCA_023387585.1 Pseudomonadota bacterium | reverse complement strand
TGCTGTTCAAGATCACCGGGGTGTGGGGCAACCACGAGGGCTCGCTGCTGCTGTGGATCCTGATCCTCGTGCTGTTCGGGGCCATGGTGGCGCTGTTCGCGCGGGCGCTGCCGGCGGCGCTGACCAGCTTGACGCTGGCGACGCAAAGCGTGCTCGCCGCCGCCTTCGCCGGCTTCGCGCTGTTCACCTCCAACCCGTTCTGGCGCCAGTTCCCGCCGCCGCTCGAAGGCGCCGACCTCAATCCGGTACTTCAGGATTTCGGCCTCGCCGTGCATCCGCCGCTGCTCTATGCCGGCTATGTCGGCTTTTCGATCTGCTTCTCCTTCGCGGTGGCGGCGCTGGTCTCGGGGCGGATCGACGCCGCCTGGGCGCGCTGGGTGCGGCCCTGGACGGTGCTGAGCTGGATGTTCCTCACCCTCGGCATCGCCATGGGCTCCTACTGGGCCTATTACGAGCTCGGCTGGGGCGGCTGGTGGTTCTGGGACCCGGTGGAGAATGCCAGCTTCATGCCCTGGCTGGCCGGCACGGCGCTGCTGCATTCCGCGATCGTCATGGAAAAGCGCAACGCGCTGAAGATCTGGACGATCTTTCTCGCCATCGTCACCTTCGCGCTCAGCCTGCTGGGCACCTTCCTCGTGCGCTCGGGCATCCTCACCTCGGTGCACAGCTTCGCGTCCGATCCGACGCGCGGCATGGTGATCCTCGCCATGCTGGCGCTGATCATCGGGGCGGCGCTGGCGCTGTTCGCGCTGCGCGCGCCTTCCCTGCGCGCCGGGGGGCTGTTCGCCCCGGTGAGCCGCGAGGGCGCCCTGGTGCTCAACAATCTGTTCCTTGCGACGGCGACCGGCGCCATCCTGGTCGGTACGCTCTATCCGCTGCTGCTCGATGCGCTGACGGGGCGGGCGATCTCGGTCGGGGCGCCGTTCTTCGATCTCACCTTTTCGGCGCTGATGTCGCCGCTGCTGCTGGTGCTGCCCTTCGGGCAATTGCTGGCCTGGAAGCGCGGCGACATCGTCGCGGCGGCGCAGCGGCTGATCGCGGCGGGGGCGCTGGCGATCTTCCTCGCCGTCTTGATCGCGGCGCTGGGCGGGGTCGGCATCTCGCTGGCGCCGGTCGGGCTGATGCTCGGCTTCTGGGTGATCCTGGGGACCGTGACCGACCTCGTCGAACGCGGCCGCATCGGGCGCATCCCGCTGGTCGAGAGCGTTCGCCGGCTGGTCGGCCTGCCGCGCTCGGCCTGGGGGGCGGCGCTGGGGCATATCGGGCTCGGCATCACCGTTCTCGGCATCGTCGCGGTCACCGCCTGGGAGGTCGAGCGCGTGACGACGCTCGATCCGGGCGAGACCCTGACCTTTGCCGGCCACGAGCTGCGGCTCGATGGCATCGAACAGCGCCGGGGCGCCAACTACGTTGCCGAGTTCGGCGTCTTCACCGTTTCCGAGCCGGACGGAGGGGCGCGCACCTTGCGGCCCGAGCGCCGCGCCTATCTGGCGAGCGGCATGCCGACGACCGAAGCGGCGATCGCCACCTATGGCTTCTCCCAGCTCTATCTGCAGCTCGGCGAGCCGATCGGGGACACTCATGTGGTGCGCATGTGGTACAAGCCCTATGTGACGCTGATCTGGCTCGGTGCGGTGGTGATGGCGCTGGGCGGCGCGATGTCGCTGAGCGATCGCAAGCTGCGCGTCGGACGGCCGGCCCGCCTGGCGCCGAGGCCGGCGCAATGAAGCGTCTTTTCGCGCTTTTGCTGGTTCTGGCGACGGTGACGGGCGCCATTGCGCTCGGGCCGGACGAGCTTTTGCCGGATCCGGCGCTGGAGGCGCGGGCGCGGGAGATTTCGGGCGAATTGCGATGCCTCGTATGCCAGAACCAGTCGATCGACGAATCCGACGCCGAGCTGGCGCGCGATCTGCGCCGCATCGTGCGCGAGCGGCTGGTGGCCGGCGACAGCGACGAGGCGGTGCGCAACTTCGTCGTCGCCCGCTATGGCGAGTTCGTGCTGCTGCGCCCGGTGTTCGGCGCGCATACGCTGGTGCTGTGGATCGCCGGCCCGCTGCTGCTGGCGATCGGCGCGCTGATGCTGTGGCTGAACGCGCGCCGGCGCGGCCGCAAGGCCCATGAGGCGGTCGAATTGAGCGAGGCCGAGCGCGCCGCGCTCGAGCGCCTTACGAAAATTTAAGGTCGGCGCAACCTCCAGGAAAGGCGCTCGCGTTCATATCTTCGGTCCATGATCGTTCTGGAACCCCAGAGGAGAACCGAATGCGCTCTCAAGTCCTGAAGTCCACCACCCGCTGGCTGGGCGCGTCGCTGCTGGCGCTGACGCTCGCCGCGGGCGGGGTGACGACCGCCTATGTCTGGACCAGCCAGACCGCTTCCGCTCAGATCGCCCAGGTGCAGGAAGCCGCCCAGATCACCATTCCGCAGGCCGACCCCTCGCAGGGTTTCGCCGACCTCGTCGAGGCCGTGCGTCCCGCCGTGGTCTCGATCCGCGTGCAGGGCGATGTCCGCCGGCCCGGAAATTCGCGCTTCGGCGGACCGCGCGAATTCAACTTCAATTTCCCCGACCTGCCCGAGAACCATCCGTTCCGCGATTTCTTCGAGCAGTTCGGCGACCAGTTCGGTGGCCCCGGCGGCCGTCCCGACCGCGCGCCGCGCCAGTTCCTGGCCGCGGGCTCGGGCTTCATCATCTCCGCCGACGGCTATGTGGTGACCAACAACCACGTGGTCGAGGACGCCACCACCGTGACCGTGGTGCTCGACGATGGCGACGAATACACCGCCGAGATCGTCGGCACCGACCAGCGCACCGACCTCGCCGTGCTCAAGATCGAGGGCGACGACCTGCCCTTCGTGGCCTTCGAGCAGGAGCGCAGCCGCGTCGGCGACTGGGTGGTGGCCATCGGCAATCCGTTCGGCCTCGGCGGCACCGTGACCGCCGGCATCATCTCGGCCTCGGGCCGCGACATCGGCGGCGCCGGTTATGGCGACTTCCTGCAGATCGACGCGGCGGTCAACACCGGCAATTCCGGCGGACCGGCCTTCAACCTGCGCGGCGAGGTGTCGGGCGTGAACACCGCCATCTACTCGCCCAATGGCGGCAATGTCGGCATCGCCTTCGCCATTCCGGCGGCGACGGTGGAATCCGTGGTCACGCAGCTGATCGAGCGCGGCTCGGTGACGCGCGGCTATCTCGGCGTCTCGATCCAGGACGTGACGCGCGATATCGCCGACGGCGCCGGCCTCGAGCGGGCGCGCGGCGCCATCGTGCGCGAGCCCGCCTCGGACGGCCCTGCCGGCGATGCCGGCGTGCGCTCGGGCGACATCATCCTCGAGGTCGACGGTGAGCAGATCGACGATGCGCTCGACCTCAGCCGGACCATTGCCGGCAAGGCGCCCGGCTCGACCGTCGAGCTGAACATCTGGCGCGGTGGCGAGGCGATGACGCTTTCGGTGCAGCTCGAAACCCTGACCGCCGAGGTTGCGCCCGCCCCGGAAGAGGCGACCCCGACCCCGCCGGAGCCCGTGGCCCCGGCCATGTCGAGCATCGGCCTGATGCTGGTGCCCAACGCCGAGGGCGAGGGTCTTCTGGTGCAGGAGATCGAGGCCGATAGCCCGGCCGCCGAGCGCGGCATCGCCATCGGCGACGTGATCCTCGAGGTCGACAACCAGGCCGTGTCGAGCCTGTCCGAATTCGAAACCGCCATAGACGGCGTGATCGAATCGGGCCGCAGCACGGCGCTGATCAAGGCCAGCCGCAGCGGCGAAGTCCGTTTCCTCGGCCTGCCTCTCGAAGACTGAGGAAGCCATAGCGGGGCCCCGGGCGTCGGCCGGGGCCCCCTTTCCTTTCATTGGAGGGGCGCCAATGAAGATCCTGCTGATCGAGGATGACCGCGAGGCCGCGAGCTATTTGATGCAGGCGCTCGACGAGGCCGGCCATGTCAGCCACCTCGCGACCGATGGCGAAAGCGGCTACGCCATGGCCAGTGGCGGCGATTACGACGTGCTGGTGGTCGACCGCATGCTGCCGCGCCGCAACGGCCTCTCGATCATCGAGGCGCTTCGCGCCGAGGGCGACCAGACGCCCGCCCTGATCCTCTCCGCTCTCGGGGAGGTCGACGACCGCGTCACCGGCCTGCGGGCCGGCGGCGACGACTATCTGGTAAAACCCTATGCTTTCAGCGAGCTGCTCGCTCGTATCGAGGTGCTGGCGCGCCGCACCAGCCCCGCCGAGGCCGAGACCACCTATCAGGTCGGCGACCTGCTGCTCGACCGGCTCTCGCGCAAGGTCGAGCGCAACGGCGAAGCCATCGTATTGCAGCCGCGCGAATTCCGCCTGCTCGAATATCTCATGAAGCATGCCGGCAAGGTGGTGACCCGCACCATGCTGCTCGAAAATGTCTGGGACTATCATTTCGACCCCCAGACCAACGTCATC
Source organism: Pseudomonadota bacterium (assembly GCA_023387585.1). Lineage (GTDB taxonomy): Bacteria > Pseudomonadota > Alphaproteobacteria > Rhizobiales > Devosiaceae > Devosia. Next base: position 1,191 of record JAEWHZ010000257.1, on the reverse strand, counting down.
GACGTGCACATGTCGCGCCTGCGCGCCAAGATCGACAAGGGCCATGCCGCACCGCTCCTGCACACCGTGCGCGGCGCCGGCTACATGATCCGCGCGTGAGCAGACCGTGAGCCGGTTCCGCCGCTTCGCCCAGATCTGGCGCACCAGCACCGTCCGGCTGACCGCGACCTTCATCGTCATCTTCGGCGTGTTTTCCGTGCTTTTGCTGGCGCTGATCGCCTGGCAGTCGAGCTATGAGATCCAGCGCCAGCAGACCGCCGACATCGACCGCGAGGTGCGCCAGCTGCAACGCATCGACCGCATAGAGGGGCTGCGCGGCATCGCCTTCGCGGTGCAGCGCCTGTCGAGCCGGCCGGGGCCGGGGCTCTATTATCTCGGCGACGCGGCGGGGCTCTATCTGCTCGGCAACGTCACGGCGGTGCCGCCTTCCATCATCCAGGAGCCGGGCGTCTACGCCTTCGACTACGAGCCGCCGACGCCGTTCGGAGAAACCGAGGGCAGCGAGGTCGCGCAACGGCGCGGCTATGCCGTGGTGCGCTCGGTGGTGCTCGACAGCGGGCTGATCCTCGTCGTCGGCCGCGACGTGGTGGAGCGCCAGGGCTTTACCGCCATCATCTTCCAGGGCTTTTTGTTCGGCGTCGGCGGCATCCTCGTGTTCTCGCTGGTGGCCGGCGGCATCACCGCGCGCCGCGTGCTGCGCCGGATCGACGCCATCAACGAGACCAGCAGCCAGATCATGTCCGGCAATCTCTCGCAGCGCGTGCCGGTGACCGGGCGCAAGGACGAGTTCGACGAACTCGCGACCAATCTCAACGCCATGCTCGGGCGCATCGAGCTTTTGATGCAGGGGCTCAAGGAGGTGACCGACAACGTCGCCCACGACCTCAAGACGCCGCTGACGCGTATGCGCAACCAGGCCGAGGCGACCTTGCGCAACGGCGTGTCCGACGCCGACCGCCGTGCGGCGCTGGAAACGACGATCGACGAGGCCGACCGGCTGATCCAGACTTTCAACGCATTGCTGCTGATTGCCCGCGCCGAGGCTGGAACCCCGTCCGGCGCGCTGTCCGACACCGATATGAGCGCCGTGGTCGCCGATGTCGCCGACCTTTACGGCCCGCTGGCCGAGGAGGCGGGGCTGGACTTCGTCACCGAGGTGGAGCCCGGCCTGCGCCTTGCCGCCAATCGCGA
>JAEWHZ010000110.1 GCA_023387585.1 Pseudomonadota bacterium | reverse complement strand
GCCCGCATGTCGGGGCCGGCGCCGGTCAAATGGGCCATCGGCGCCTATGTCGAGGTGATCCGCAACACCCCGTTCCTGGTGCAGATCTTCATCGTCTATTTCGGCCTGCCCAGCATCGGCATACGGTTCGACCCCAACACCTCGGCGCTGGTCGCCATGGTGCTCAACGTCGCCGCCTATGTCACCGAGATCCTGCGCGCCGGCATCGAGTCGGTGCCCAAGGGACAGTCGGAGGCCGGCAAGGCGCTCGGCCTGTCCCAGCTCCAGGTGTTCCGCCACGTCGTCCTCAAGCCGGCGATGAAATCGGTCTATCCGGCGCTGACCAGCCAGTATGTGCTGCTGATGCTGCAATCGAGCGTCATCTCGGCCATCTCGGCCGAGGAACTGACCGCGATCGCCAACGACGTCGCCTCGCGCACCTTCGCCAGCTTCGAGGTCTATATCATCGTCACGGGCATCTATTTCGTGATGGGCATCGCCTTCTCGGCGGTCTTCAGCCTGCTGTTCCGCCGCATCTTCGCCTATCCGGACAAGTAGGATCAGCCATGATACGCCCGTTCGGCATCAATGAATTTCTCACCATCGTCTATGCCACCCAGTGGACGCTGCTGCTTTCCGCCATCGCGCTGATCGGCGGCGCCGTCGGCGGCATGGCGATCGCGCTGCTGCGCACCGGCGTGTTCCGCTCGGGACGCATGGCGGCATCCGCCTTCATCGTCACCTTCCAGGGCACGCCGCTGCTAATGCAGCTGTTCCTTGTCTTCTTCGGGGCCAGCGTTCTGGGCCTGCCCATGAACCCCTGGCTGGCCGCGGCCATCGGGCTGACGCTGCATGCCAGCGCCTATCTGGGCGATATCTGGCGCGGCTGCATCGAGGCGGTGCCCAAGGGGCAGTGGGAGGCGTCGAAGGCGCTCGGGCTCACCTATGGGCAGATGATGCGCAACGTCGTCGTGCCGCAGGCGGTCCGGATCGCCCTGCCCCCGACTGTCGGCTTTCTGGTGCAGCTCATCAAGCTGACCTCGGTCACCGCCATCATCGGCTTCATCGAGCTGACCCGCACCGGTCAGATCATCAACAATGTGACGTTCAAGCCCTTCCTGGTCTTCAGCGTCGTCGCCGGCATCTATTTCATCCTGTGCTGGCCCCTTTCCTATCTCACCGCGCGGCTCGAGCAGCGACTGGCCACGGCCACGCGCTGAACCCGGCGCCGCCGCCGGCGGCGTCATTCAACACTGGAGGAATAGATAATGATGAACATCATGAAGCGCCTGGCGCAGACGGCCGTGGTGGCGGCGGGCCTGTCCCTTCTGGCCGGCACCGCCCAGGCCCAGAACATCCTGACCATCGAGGATATCCAGCAGGCCGGCACCGTGCGCGTCGGCGTTCTGGTCGACTTCCCGCCCTTCGGCATTATGAACGAGAACAACGAGCCGGACGGGCTCGACGTCGACGTGGCCAAAGCCCTTGCCGACAAGATGGGCGTCGAGATCGAGATCGTTCCGGTCACCGGGCCGAACCGCATCCCCTACCTGCAGACCGGCCAGATCGACATGGTCATCGCCTCGCTCGCCATCACCGCCGAGCGGTCCGAGCAGGTGCTGTTCTCGGACCCCTATTCGGCCATCCAGAGCGTGATGTATGCGCGCAGGGACGCCGATATCGCCGGCTATGACGATCTCGGCGGCTATCGGATCGGCGTCGCCCGCTCCAGCCCGCAGGACGTGATCATCACCCGCGAGGCCCCCGCCGACACGCAGCTCCAGCGTTTCGACGAGGTCTCGGCCACCTACCAGGCCGTGCTGGCCGGGCAGGTCGATGGCGGCGTGGTCAGCTCGCTGGTCGCGCTCGAGCTCGACAAGCAGATGTCCGAGACGCATGAGATCAAGTTTACGCTGTACCAGCAGATCCAGGGCGTCGCCCTGCGCCTGGGCAGCGAGGAACTGGCCGCGTCCATCAACGGCTATATTGCCGGGATGATCGAGAGCGGCGAGCTCAACGAAATCAACCGCAAATGGCTGAATGCCGACCTGCCGGAACTGACCAGCGATCTCTGACGCTGATCGGCCCGGGGCTTTTTGGGCTCCGGGCCGCCTACCGGCCTTTGGCACCCAAGAGGATTTATCATGACGTCGATTGCGCCGAACGCTGAACCCGCGGGCGAACCGCTGATCACCATGCGCGGGGTCAACAAATGGTTCGGCGATTTCCAGGCCCTGGCCGACATCGATCTCGAGGTCGCGCGCGGCGAACGCATCGTGGTGTGCGGGCCGTCGGGGTCGGGCAAGTCGACGCTCATCCGTTGCATCAACCTGCTCGAGGAACACCAGCAGGGCGAAATCCGCTTCGCCGGCACTGAGGTTTCCGCGCGCACCCGCAAAATCGAGAATGTGCGCCGCGACATCGGCATGGTGTTCCAGCAATTCAACCTGTTCCCGCACCTGACGGTGATCGAGAACTGCATGCTCGCCCCGGTCCAGACCCAGCGTCTGAACCGCGAGGAGGCGCGCAAGACCGCCGAGCGCCTGCTCGAGCGCGTGCGCATCGCCGACCAGGCACACAAATATCCCGCCCAGCTTTCCGGCGGTCAGCAGCAGCGCGTCGCCATCGCGCGGGCACTGTGCATGAACCCGCAGGTCATGCTGTTCGACGAGCCGACCTCGGCGCTCGATCCGGAAATGGTCAAGGAGGTGCTCGACACCATGATCGACCTGGCCCGTGACGGCATGACCATGATCTGCGTGACCCACGAAATGGGGTTCGCGCGCGCCGTCGCCGACCGCGTGATCTTCATGGATGCCGGCCGCATCGTCGAAAGCGCCGCGCCCGACGCCTTCTTCTCCAACCCACAGCACGCCCGGACCCGCGAATTCCTGGCGCAGATCCTCAACCACTGAGACCTTCGATGACAAACGATCGCATAAGCCAGGCGGCGGACCTGCTGCTCGGCGCCCGCAAGAACGGCCAGCCGCTCGAAGCCCTGCCCGCCGCTCTGGTGCCGCGGGACGTAGCGGGCGCCTATGCCGTCCAGCACCGCGTTACCCAGGCGCTCGGCGCCATCGGCGGCTGGAAGACCGCGCCCGCCAAGGATGGCGTCGCCTTCAACTGGGCGCCGATCCCGGCTTCCGGCGTTTTCGCCGATGGCGCCGAGATCGCGTTCGAAAAATTCCCACGCGCGGCGCTGGAGTTGGAGATCGGGCTGGTGCTGGGCAGCGACCTGCCGCCGCGTGCCGAGCCCTATGACCTCGATGCGGTCTCCGCCGCCATCGTCGAGATGCGCGTGTGCCTCGAGCTGTTCGGCTCGCGCTTCGCCGATCCGGACGCGCGCTCGGCGCTAGAAAGGCTGGCCGATGCGCAGAACGCCGCGGGCGTGGTGATCGGCACCGGCCCCGCCAACTGGCGCGACATCGACCTCGCGGCGACCGAACTCAGCCTCGATTATGCCGGCGAGCGCCATGTGGCGCGCGGCGGCAATGCGCTCGTTCCGCTGCTGGAAGCCTGCACGGCGCTCGCCAACGGCACCGCGCCGCTTGGCGGCCTGCGCGCCGGCCAGGTCATCATCACCGGCGCACGCATCGGGCCGATTCCGGCCAAGGCGCCCGGCCCCGTCCACGGCGCCATCGCCCCCGTCGGCACCGTCGGCGCCAACTTCATCTGATCACGGGCCGGCGGGAAACGCCGGCCGCCATCCACATGCCGGCGAAGACGCCGGCCCAAGGAGTTTTCCATGATCAAGACCAACGACATCACGCGCCCGTCGCGCGATCTGGTCGCTGCTCTTGCCGAAATCGGCAGCGCCAATGTCAGCAGCGAGCTCTACAAGCTCGGCATCCGTGATCCCTTCATCAAGGGCCCGATGCCCCATACGCGCGGCCGCTCCATCGCCGGCCCGGCCCTGACGCTGCAATTCATGCCCAAGCGCGAGGACCTTTACGGCGAGGACGAGTATTCCGACCGCGAGAAGCAGTTGCACCGGCACGTGCTCTATCACACCCAGCCCGGCGATATCGTCGTCGTCGATGCGCGCGGCGATACCGATAGCGGCATTTTCGGGGAGATGATGCTGACCTATTTCGCCGGCAAGGGCGGCGCCGGCATGGTCATCGACGGCTGCATCCGCGATGCAGCAAAAGCCTTCGCGCTCGACCTGGGCTTCTGGATTCGCGGCACCACGCCCAATTTCCACACCCAGACCACGCTGATGCCCTACGCCGTCAACGTGCCGATCGCCTGCGGCGGCACCTATGTCGAGCCCGGCGACATCATCGTCGCCGACGATGACGGGGCCGTCTCGGTGCCGGTCGCGCTTGCCGAGGCGGTCCTGCGCGAGGGCAGCCAGCACGCCGAATGGGAAGATTTTTCGCGCCTTCGCCTGTCGCAGGGCGGCGATCTGCGCCGTTATTATCCGCTCGCTCCCGAGGCCGAGGCCGAATACGAGCAGTGGAAGCGCGAAAACCGGGCCTGAGCCCCGGTCGGAGAGCCGAATGCGAAGCGGGCGGCCATTGGCCGCCCGTTCTTTATCAATCCGGCCAGTTGGTGATGCTCGCCTCGCGGGCCAGCAGCACCTCGTCGAACGGGGTGGCGATGATCTCGTTCGATTGCCGGGCGCGGTCGAGTTCCTCGCCCAGCCGGCGGGCGACGATGTGCTCCTGTCCGGGATGCAGATTGCACGGGTCGAGGAAGAAATGCCCATGCTCGATCTCGTGGTCGCGCACGATCACCGGCTCGTCGCCCGAGGCGAGGCGCGCGGCGAGGTCCCAGGCGGTGATATGCGCCGCCTCGGGATCGACGCTGAGCTTGAGCCGGTCGAGCGGGTTGTCGGTCGGGTCGGGCACGATGGTGGCGGTCACGCCTGGCCGGTCGGCCAGCGCCGCCATCCAGGCATCGAGCGCCGCCCGCTCGCGGGCGCGGATGCCGTCATGGTCGCGGGTCTTCCAGGCGTTCAGCGCCGCGATCACCCCGACGATGCTCTCCTTGCCCACCTTCATGCTGCGCCCGATGCCGCGATTCTGCAGATAGGTCGCGCGCACCAGGTCCTTGCGCCCGGCGACGATGCCGGTGGTCGGCCCGCCGAGGAATTTGTGGCCCGAATAGACGACGAGGTCGGCGCCCTGCTCGAGGAACAGTTTTAGATCATATTCCGACGCGGCGTCGACGATCACCGGCACGCCCTTGTCGTGGCAGATCTTTGCGAAGATCGTCAGCGGGATCTGCGCGTAGTCGACCACGTGGTGCGAGACGACATAGAGCCCGGCGGCGGTGTTCTCGTTGATGGCGCCGGCGAGCTGATAGGCATGCGACGAAGTCGCCTGCCCCACCACCTTCATCTTGGCGCCCGTGATCCGCACCAGCTGCTCGATCGAGGAGCCGAAGGTCACCATGTGCCCGGCCAGCCCGACCACCTCGTTCTTGAGGCCCGTCGTGTCCGGCAGTTGCTCGATGGCATAGAGATCGTCGCGCGTCATGGCGGCGGCGACCCCCAGCGAGATGCCGGCGGCGCAGCTTGCGGTGACGAAGCCGGCCTCGGCGCCGGTCAGATCGGCGATCACGCCGCTGGCATGCTTGTGCAGCGCGCCCATGTCGAAAAATTGCGGCAGGCTGCGTGCCATCGCCTCGACGGCCTCCGGCACCACGATCGAGGCGCCGAGCGCCGTCATCGTGCCGGAAACATTGATGATCTGGCGCAAACCGAGTTCGGGCCGGATGTCGTCTGATGTGCTCATGATGGGAATTCCGCGATGGACTGGTGGAACGGGTGCGAGGCTCGGGGCCTTACGAGCGCAGCTCGAATATGGCCTCGATCTCGACGGTGATGTTGTTGGGCAGCGAGCCGACGCCGATCGAGGAGCGCGCATGCTCGCCCTCCTTGCCGAACACCGACACCAGCAGGTCCGAGCAGCCGTTGATCACGCGCGGATGCTCGGCGAAATCGGGCACGGCGTTGACCATGCCGAACAGCTTGACCACCTGCGCCACGCGATCGAGGCCGCCGGCCGCCTCGGCCAGCACGGAGAGCAGGTTGAGCCCGGTCAGCCGCGCATGCTTGTAGGCCTCGTCCACCGAGACGTCGCCGCCCACCTTGCCGCGATGCAGGAACCCGTCGGCTTCGACCGGCCCCTGCCCCGAAATGTAGATGAGCTGGCCGACGCGCTTGTAGTTGCGGAAATTGCCGATCGGCGTGGGCACCTGCCGCAAATCGATGCCGAGGGTGAGCAGGCGTTCATGAAAGGACATTCGGGATGACTTCGTGGTTGGGGGAAACTCAATGGGCCTTGAAGCGGGAGAGGAAGCTGCGCAGTCGCTCGTTATGCTCGGCGCTGGCCATGAGGTCGGCGGGCTTGCCCTCGGCCGAGACGCTGCCCTCGGCCATGAAGACGATTCGATGGCTGGCGTCGCGGGCGAAGGCGATCTCGTGCGTGACCATCAGCATGGTCATGCCCTCGGCGGCGAGCTGCTTGACGACGTCGAGCACCTCCCCCACCAGCTCGGGATCGAGCGCCGAGGTGACCTCGTCGAGCAGCAGCACCTTGGGGCCCATGGCCACGGCGCGGGCGATGCCGACGCGCTGTTGCTGGCCGCCCGAAAGCTGGGTCGGCAGGCTGTCGGCCTTGTGCCCCAGCCCGACGCGGTCGAGCCAGTGGCGGGCGATCTCGGAGGCTTCCTTCGCCGGCTTCTTGCGCACCCGGCGCAGGCCGAGCGTGATGTTCTGTTCGGCCGTCAGATGCGGGAACAGGTTGAAGCTCTGGAACACCATGCCGGTCTCGGCGCGCATGCGCGACAAATCGACCTCGCCGCGCCGGCGGCCGTCCTCGCGATAACCGACCTCCTTGCCGTCGAGCTTGATCGAGCCGCCGTCATAGGTCTCGAGGAAGTTCACGCAGCGCAAAAGCGTCGTCTTGCCGCTGCCCGAGGGGCCGATGATGGTGACGACCTCGCCGGAATCGACCGACAGGTCGACCGATTTGAGCACGGTGTTGTCGCCAAAGGATTTGTCGAGCTTGGTGATCTGCAGCAGGCTTGTTCCGGCCATGGCATCACTCCCGGATAAAGGCGTAACGGCGCTCCAGGCGGCGGCTGAAGCTCGATAGGCTGTAGTTGATGATGAAATAGAGCAAGGCGCCGAGCAGATAGAGCGGCATCGGCTCGAAGGTGCGCCCGATCACCTGGTTGATGGCGTACATCAAATCGACGACGCCGAGCAGCGACACCAGCGCGCTGCCCTTGACGGCATCGGTGACGCCGTTGACCCAGGGCGGCAGGAAGCGCCGCATGGCCTGCGGGAAGATGACGAAGCGCAGCCGCTCGGTGAAGACAAGCCCGATCGACTTGGCCGCCTCCATCTGCCCGCGCGGGATCGAGCCGATGGCGCCGCGCGTATATTCGACCACCTGCGCGGCCTTGAACAGCGTCAGCGCCGCCACCGCCGCCCAGAAGGCGTCGAGCTGAAGTCCCAGCGGCGGCAGCCCGTAATAGACGACGAAGATCAGCACCAGGATGGGGATGCCGCGCACGCAGTCGGTGACCAGCCTGACGGCCAGCCGCACCGGCAGCGGGCCATAGACCAGCCCGACGCCGAAGACGACGCCGATGACCAGCGATATCGCGACCACGAGCGCCGAGACGATGAGCGTCGTCCACAGCCCGTCAAGCAGGAACGGCAGGGCGTAGATCATCTGATCCATGTCAGCTCTCCACGCGGAAGCGCCGTTCGAGCAGGCGCAGCAGGAACAGGATGGCGTAGCCGGTCACCAGATAGATCGCGGTGAGCACCAGATAGACCTCGACGATGCGGAAGGTGCTGTTGTTGATCCACTGCGCCCCATAGGTCAGCTCCGGCACGGCGATGACCGAGGCGATGGACGTGTCCTTGAATAGCGAGATGAAGGTGTTCGACAGCGCCGGCAGGCTGATGCGCGTCATGATCGGCAGGCGCACATGCAAAAGCCGCTGCCAGGGGGTCAGCCCGATCGACTTGCCGGCATCGATCTGGCCCTTGGGCACGGCGTCGAGCCCGGCGCGGAACACCTCGACCAGATAGGCGCCCGAATAGAGCGACAGGGTGAGGACGAACGAGGTCGGCGCGTCATAGGCGATGTTGATCGCCGTCGGCAGGCCATAGAATACGAGATAGACCAGCAGCAGCAGCGGCACGTTGCGGATGATCTCGACATAGGCCGAGATGAAGGCGCGGGCGACGCGCCCCGCCGAGACGTACCAGACGGCGAGCGTCAATCCGATCAGCGCGCCGATCAGGATCGAGATCACCGCCAGTTGCAGGCTGAGCAGCAACCCGTCCATCAGCCGGTCGAAATGCCGCCAGACTAGGTTGAAATTGAGTTGATATCCCATCGGGCAATTCCAGGTGCCGGGAGGAGAGGCCGGCGCCTTCCGGCGCCGGTCAGAGGGTTTCCAGGAAAAGTGCGAAGCGGTTTTCCGGTTCGGAAACGCGACAAATCTGAGACTTGGAGCTCCTGTTTTGATTCAATCAAAACAGGAAACGCTCTAAGCGTCAGATCGAGGGGAAGCCCGGCACGCGGTTCGGCGGCGCGGCGCCGAAATATTCCTCGAAGGCGGTGTCGTAGAGCGCCGTGTCATGGCCATGGATGCCGATGGCGAAGGCCGTATCGACGAATTGCTGCCAGTCCGGATCGCCCTGGCGCAGCGCGGCGCCATAGAGCATCGACATCCAGGACATGCCCGAATCGAGGTAGCGGTCCGGGTTGCGGGCGACGAGCCAGCGCACCGTGGACAGGTCGACGGCGGCGCCGTCGACGCGCCTTGCCTCGAGCGCCTGGATCACGTTGGCCTGGGTGTCGATCTGCATCACCTGGGCTTCCGGCAGCACGCGGCGCACATTGGTCTCCGCATCGACGTTCTGCAGGATGGAGATGCGGGTCGAACCGCCGTTCTCGAGCAGCTGGTCGAAGGTCTTGAGCTCGGCGTCCGGATGGGTCAGCAGGGCGATGCCCTCGACGTAATAGGGGCGCGAGAAGGCGACGACCTGGGCGCGGGCGCCCGAGATGGTCATGAACTGGATCGAGACGTCGACGCGGCCCGTGGTGATGTTCGGGATGCGCTGGGCGGCGTCCTGCTTGACGAACTCGATGGCGTTCTCGTCGTCGAACAGCGCCTTGGCGAGGATCTTGCCCATGGTGATGTCCATGCCCACCAGCTCGCCGGCATCGTTCTCGAAGTGCCACGGCGCATTGGTGCTGCCCGTGCCGACGATCAGGTGCCCGCGGTTCAGGACCGTCTGCAACAGGCTGCCATCCGCCGACTGGGCGGCCGCGCGCTGCGTGCTGAGCGCCGTCACGCCCACGGCCCCGGCCAGGGCCGCGCCTCCCAGGCCGAGCTTGAGGAACTCGCGGCGTTTCGAAATATCCGTCATTATCGTCTCCCTTGTTGAACTATCAGCCGAGCCCCTACCGCCAAGTAGCGCTGTCTGATATATCGGACTATCATCCAACAAATGGGACGCTAGAGACGATGGCCCGGATTTGCAATAGGTGAGTCGGGACACGGGAGACCGAGTGCCATGAACGAGATGATCAGCACCCCGGCCGCCTCCAAGGGCGGGCGCGAGCGTGGTATCGAGCGCGTGCTGAAGCTGCTCGCCTATCTCAATGCGCGCAATCAGCCGGTGCGCGTCGCCGATCTGCCCAAGGCGCTCGGCGCGCCGCGCTCGACCACCTACGAGCTGGTCAAGATGCTGTCGGAAGCCGGCCTGCTGGAAACCTCGCCCGAGGACAGCAAGGTGTTCTTCGGGCGGTTGATGTATATCTACGGCGCGAAATTCCTCAGCCATAACAGTCTGTTGAGCCGCGGCCGCGCCGAGGTCGACCGGCTGGCGGACCTCACCGGGGAAACCTGCGAGCTGTGCACGTTGCACCACAACCGCCAGGCCATCCTCTATACCCGCCCCGGCTCGCGCCCCATGCGCATCAGCTCCGAGATCGGCGCGCAGTTCCCCATTCCCTGGACCGCATCCGGCCGCCTGCTGCTCGCCGACAGGTCGGAAGCCGAGATCGGCGCGCTGGTGACCGCCGAGGATCTGGCCTTGCCGGATGGCGACCGGCTGTCGCTCGAAGCTTTCGCCGAGGAATGCCGGGCGGCGCGCAATGCCGAGATCGTCGTCACGCGCGGGCTGATCAACAGCTTTACCCAGTGCCTCGCCGCGCCCATCACCGGCACCACCGGCGCCACCGAGGCGACCATCTGCTTCGTCCTGCCGATCGACGTCGAGCCCGAGCATCGCCAGAAGCTCGAACGTATCCTGATCGCCGCCAGCAAGTCGCTGTCGATGGGGCGCTAACCCTTCCGCTCGTACCGCCCCGCCGAGAACGGCGCCGCATCCACCATAGCCGGCCTGCCGGACACCAGATCGGCAATCAGCTGTCCGGCGCCACAGGCCATGGTCCAGCCCAGCGTGCCGTGCCCGGCATTGATGAACAGGTTCTCGCGCGCGATCCGGCCGATGATCGGCGGCCCGTCCGGCGTGCTCGGCCGCAGCCCGCTCCAGCGTTCGGCCGATTGCAGCGCGGCCTCGGGCACCTTCGGGAACACGCTGCGCACCGCGTGGAACAGTCCGGCATAGCGCTTTTCGGGCCGCGACAGGTCGAATCCGGCGAGCTCGGCAGTGCCGCCCACCCGGATGCGCTGGCCGAGATTGGTGATCCCGATCTTGTAGGTCTCATGGCTGATGGTCGAATGCGGGCCCACCGCATCGCTGTCGGCGGCGATGGTCAGCGAATAGCCCTTGCGCGGATAGATCGGCAGCCTGACGCCCAGCGGCCCCAGAACCTCCTGCGACCAGACGCCGAGGCACGAGACCACGCCGTCGACCGGAACGATATCGCCATCGGTCTCGATCCCGGTGACCCGCCGCCCGTCGTCGACCAGCCGCTTCACCGTCGTGTCCATGCGGAAGTCGACCCCGAGCCCTTTCGACACCTCCGCCAGCGCCTCGGTGAATTTTCGGCAGTCCCCGGTCTCGTCGCCCGGCAGATGCGCCGCGCCGAACGCGCCGGAGCCGGTCTGGTCCAGATTGGGCTCCCGTGCCGCCAGCTCCTCGAGCGTGATCATGCGCCCGGCCACGCCGAGTTCGGCCAGCACGGCCAGATCCTTCTCATAGGCGCGCTGCTGCGTCTCGCTCTGGAACAGCACATAGGTGCCTTCCGTCTTGTGGTCGTAGGCGAGCGCATGCTCGCGGCGCAGCGCGATCATCAGATCGCGGCTGTATTCGCCGAGCCCCACCATGGCCCGCTTGGCGCTCTCGTACTTTTCCGGCGTCGCGGCGCGCAACATGCCGATCAGGAAGCGCAACATGGCCGGATCGGGAACGCCGCCCACCACCAGCGGCGGAAAACGCTGCACCATCCAGCCCAGCGCCTTACGCACCAGGCCCGGCGCCGCCCAGGGTGCCGAAAGCGCCGGCGAAATCTGCGCGGCATTGGCATAGGAGGTGCCGAGCGCCGGCGAGCCCTCCTTCTCGATCACCACCACTTCATGCCCGGCCTTCGCCAGCGCATGGGCCGAAGCCACCCCGACGATACCCGCACCGAGAACGGCGATGCGCATGTCCTGCCCTCGCTTCGAGACCTTGAGCACTCGCCCAATGTCCATTATAATGGAATAAATCCTTTATAACGGACTTTAGGATCGGCGGCGCGAGTCCGTCAAGGGAAGCAGGCAAGGGAGGCAGGATGGAGCGCGTAAAAGGCACCGAGCGCCTGCTGGAAATCGTCGAGCATCTCGGCCGCGCCGACGCCCCCGTCTCGCGCAATGCGCTGGCCGCTTCCATGGGCGCGCCGCGCTCCACCGTCTATGCGCTGGTCGAGCAGCTTCTTGCACGCGGCTGGCTCAGCCAGTCGGCCAATGGCGAGATCGCGCTCGGCCAGAAGATCGGCCTGCTGGGCCTCGCCTATTCGCGCCAGGCCAGCTTCGAACATCTCGCCGCCGAAGAATTGCGCGCTCTGGCCGACGAGACCGGCCAGAGCATGGAGCTCAACATCGTCGATAATTGGGAGCAATTGGTCGTCGTCGCCGCCCAGGGTTTCGAGCACACCTATCTCAACCCGGCCGCCGGGCTGCGCGTGCCCCTGCCCGCCACCGTCTCCTCGCGCGTGCTGCTCGAAGGCGTTACGCCCGCCCGCATCGCCGCCTTCGTTCCCCCGGCGCATTTCCGCCTCGCCGGCGGCAGGCAGCTATCGCTCGAAACTTTCTGCGCGGAAATCGCCGAAGCAGGCCGGGCCGGCCATGCGGCCGGAAACGGGCTGCTCGAAAGCCATGTCGGCGTCATCGCGGTTCCGGTGCGCAATGCCTTCGGCCACTGCATCGCCGCCATCTCCATGATCATGCTGGCCCAGTCCATGCAAGCCCGCCTGCCCGAAATGCTCCCCCTCCTCCGCCGCACCGCCGCGCGGCTGGAAGATGCGCTCACCCTCGGCACCTGGCCGCTGGGCGAGCGCTGCTGGCAGGCTTTGCACGATCACCCGCCGATCTGAGGCGGCATGAACTCGGGCGCTTCGTCATCGGCGAAGACCGGGACGAATTCAGGCTCCACCGAATCCGCCACATAAGCCAGTATTCTGGCCCGCAGCGCGTCGACCGTGCCTCGGTGCGCGGCATCATAGGCGAGGTTCGTCCGCTCCGCCGGATCGGCCACCGTGTCGGCGAGGAACCAGTCCTCCTCGGCCTCGGCGATCGCGGCGCCGTCCTGGCGCGTATTCATGTCGAAGCGCCAGCGCCTGGTGCGGATGCAGCAACGCCGCGGCCAGCCGCCGCCATTGCGCCAGCCGCCGCGATTGGAGGCCGCCGAGGCCTTCGCCCCCGGCGCACCGGTGCCGATGGTGGCGAAGATCGCCTCCGGCTCCGGGTCCGAGAACACCGAGCGTCCCTGAAAACCTGGATCGGGCTCGAGGCCGGCCAGGTCGCACAGCGTGCGCGCCAGATCCATGTTCTCGGTGAGATCGTCGCGCCGCGCGCCCTCCGGCACACGGCCCGGCCAGCTGACGATGAACGGCGTGCGCTGGCTTTGCGGGGCGAAGACGACCTTGCTGAACAGCCCGTTCTCGCCCAGCGAGGCACCATGATCGGAGGTGAAGACCACGATCGTGTCCTGTGCCCGTCCCCGCGTCTTCAGCGCCGCCAGCACCAGCCCGACCTGCACGTCCAGCCAGCTGGTCAGCGCGTGATAATCGGCCTGCGCCCGCTGCACCTCCTGATGAGTGAAACCCGTGCCGCCGACCACTTCGGCGAAGGCCTGTTCATAGGCGCTGCCATAGCCGCGCGGCAGGCTGGTTCCGGGCCAGTCCTCGGCGCGATAGAGATCGCGGAAATGGCGCGGCGGCAGCACCGGCGTATGCGGCTGCAGATAGGAGACGCGCAGCAGGAAGGGCTCGTCCCCGGTCTCCGCCAGCCAGCGCAGGGCGTTCCGGGTCACCTTTTCCGGCGGAAAAACCTTGTCCGAGGGGAAGACGCCGCCGACCGGCGACGGAATGCCCTTGGGCACGATGGGCTCGAGCGGGGCGGGATCGGTCTCGAGCCCGAAGCCGTGCATGGAGGAGCCGGCATTGTCCTCTTCCGGCCAGGGGCGATAGGCCTGCGCGTGGTGGCTCTTGCCGAAGCTGGCGACCCGCCAGCCATGGGCGGCGAAATGCTCGGGGAATGTGTTGAGCCGCACCGGAACGGGAAAGGTCCGCCAGGCGCCCTCGTTGAAATAGACGCCCGTCCGCTCCGGCGGCGCGGCGGTCAGAATGCTCATGCGCGACGGCACGCAGGCGGGCGAGTTGCAGAAATTGCGCGTGAACAGCGTGCCCCGCTCTGCCAGGGCGTCGATGTTCGGCGTCGCCACCGGCGCCCAGCTTTCGCCGTAGCACCCGAGCGCCGAGGCCCGCAACTCGTCGGCCATGATCCACAGGATGTTCGGTCGGCGCATGCGGTCCTCCTCCTTCCCGGCGCGCTTGGACAGCGCTGTCCATTGGAAGCCAACCGCTATCGCCCGTTCCCCGGCGGGTCAATGCCGCCGTGGCTAAGACTTTAGCAGATCAGGTGAGTTCCACCCGCCGCGTCTCGGCGTCGACGAACAGCGCCGCGACGGCACCCAGGGCCAGCAGCCCTGCGAACAACCCGATCGCCAGGGCAAAATCCTGCACGAAGATGATTGCCATCAGCGACGGGGCCAGCAGGCCGCCGAACCGGGCCATGGCGCCGGCCGCGCCCATGCCGGTGGCGCGCGACACGGTCGGATAGAGCTCGGGCGTGAAAGCGTAGAGCGCGCCCCAGGTGCCGAGCAAAGCGAAGCTCATCAACAGGATCGCCCCGCCCACCGCCGGCGAGCCGCCCGTCACGAGGAACAGTGCGCAGCCGGCCGCGCTGAGCAGCAGGAAGGCGATCAGCGTCGGCTTGCGCCCCACCGCCTCGACGCCCCAGGCCGCCAGCGCGTAACCGGGTATCTGCGCCAGAGCGACCAGCACCAGGAAGCCGTAGCCGCGCACATAGCCGAACCCTTCCGCCGCCAGCCGCGCCGGCATCCAGGTGAAGATGCCGTAATAGGAGATCGAAACCAGGAACCACACCGCGAGGATGGCGATGGTGCGCCGGCGCAGATCGGGCGAGAAGATGCCCTGCGCCGCCTGTGCGGGCGGCGCCGCGATCACCGTGTCCGGCGCCAGCTCCGGCTTGCCGTTGGTGCGCAATATGGTGTTGAGCACGCGCTTGAGATCCTCCTGCCGGCCTTGGCGCAGCAGGTAGAGCGGGGATTCGGGCACCCACCAGCGCAGCCAGATGCCGATCAGCGCCGGCAGCGCGGCGACGGCGAAGATCCAGCGCCAGGCCTCGCTTGCGGCCACCGTCAGGCTGGCGAGCCAGGCCGCGAGCGCGATCACCACCGTGCCCACCGCCCAGAACCCTTCGAGGATCACCAGCCAGCGCCCGCGATTCTTCGCCGGCAGGAACTCGGCCATCATCGCATAATCGACCGGCAGCGTGCCGCCCACCGCGAGCCCGGTGAGGAAGCGCAGCATGAACAGGATCATCAGATCGGGCGCGAACACCGAGGCCAGCCCGAACACCGCATCGCAGGCCACCGTGATCAGCAGCACCCGCCGGCGTCCGTACCGGTCGGCCAGCCGCCCGAACAGCGCCGCCCCGATCAGCATGCCGAGAAAGAAGAAGGTGCCTGTCTGCAAGGCCTCGGGCACCGAGACCCCGAAGGCGACCGCGATCGAGGCGCTGGTAAAGCCCACCGCCAGCACCTGCATGGCGTCCGCCGCCCAGACCAGCCCGAAGATCGCCAGCAGCCGGCGCTGATAGCGCCCCGCCCCGGCCTGGTCCAGAACCTGCTCGACCGTTTGCGCCGTCATGGCGATTCCCCCGATTCCCGATTGCCCCGAGGGGTGCAGAGCATAAAACGGGGGCGGCGAACACTACGACTTATGGCCATACGGCCATAAGCTCTTTTGAGTCGCGTTTCCGAACCGCAAAACCGGTATCCACGTTTGCTGGAAACGCTCTGGGGACAATTCCACGCTATGGTCGCGCCGTGATCCACACTGTCGCCATTTCCGGATACCGCTCGATCCGCGATCTCGTGCTGCCGCTCGGGCAGCTCACCGTCGTCTCCGGCCGCAACGGCACGGGCAAATCGAGCTTTTATCGCGCCCTGCGCCTCCTGGCCGATGTTGCCCAGGACCGGGCGATCGCGACGCTCGCCGCCGAAGGCGGCTTGTCCTCGACGCTGTGGGCCGGGCCGGAGGCGATCTCGCGCGCCATGAGAACCGGCGCCCAGCCCATCCAGGGCACGGTGCGCGGCAACCGGGTCAGCCTCAGGCTCGGTTATGCCGGCGACGATTACGGCTACGCCATTGATCTCGGCCTGCCGGTGCCGCTCGCCGGCTCGATGTTCAACGCCGATCCCGAGATCAAGGCCGAGGCGGTCTGGGTCGGCGCGACGCTCGGGCGGCGCAACGCTATCGCCACGCGCTCGGGCCCCGGCGTTACCGTCGCCGATGCGGCCGGCCAGCGCGAGACCATCATCACCAGCATGCTCGGTTATGAGAGCATGATGATGCGCGCCGCCGATCCGAAATCGCTGCCCGAACTGCTGATCCTGCGCGACCGCATGCGCGCCTGGCGCTTCTACGATCATTTCCGCACCGATGCAGAGGCCCCTGCCCGCGTCTCGCGCATCGGCACGCGCACGCCGGCGCTGGCCGGCGACGGAGCCGACCTCGCCGCCGCGCTCCAGACCATCCGCGAGATCGGCGATGCCGAAGGGCTCGATCACGCCATCGACGACGCCTTTCCCGGCTCGGAGATCGAGATCGGCGAATCCGGCGGGCGCCTCGAGGTGCTGATGCGCCAGCACGGGCTGCTGCGCCCCCTGCGCGCCGCCGAATTGTCAGACGGCACGTTGCGCTACCTGCTGCTGCTCGCCGCGCTCCTCACCCCGCGCCCGCCCGGACTGATGGTGCTCAACGAGCCGGAAACGAGCCTCCATGCCGATCTGCTGGCACCGCTCGCCCGCCTGATCGCCGAGGCCGCGCGGCACTGCCAGATCGTCGTCGTCACCCACGCACAGCCGCTGGCCGAAGCTTTGCGCGCCGCCGGCGCGCTGGCCCACGAACTGGTCAAGACCTTCGGCCAGACCGAGGTCGAAGGCCTCGAAGACACGCGATGGACGTGGCCGACACGGTAAATAGCGCCTTCATAAGAGCACGAACACCCCGCGTGTCACCCCGGGCGGAGGCCCGGGGCCTATCACGAGAGGTTTCTCCGAAACGCCATGCTGCCGGCGGAAGACTTCGGAGATGGGCCCCGTCCCAAGGCCGGGGTAACATCGGCGGGGCGGCGGACGCAGTGCCTCGCTAGCGGATCGCGTGGGCCGATAGTTTTGGCCACAGATCCTCCGGCACCTCCTTGTCCAGAAGGTCGAGATTGCGCCGCACGCTCTTCGGATTCGCAGTGCCGATCAGCACGCTGGCCACCAGCGGCTCGGACAGCGGAAAGCGCAGCGCCGCCGCGGCAAGGCTGACGCCGGCCTGCTCCGCTTCCTGCTCCATCGCCCGCACGCGCTGCAACACGTCTTCCGAGGCCGGCGCGTAGTTGAAGGTCGCGCCCGGCCTGGCACCGGTCGCCAGGATGCCCGAATTGAACACGCCGCCGATCACCAGCTTCGTTCCCGTCTCGCGGCAGCGATCGAGCAGTTCCGGCTCGGCCGAGCGGTCGAGCAGCGAATAGCGTCCGGCCAGCAGGATGGCGTCGAGCGGGAAATGCTCGAGCACCGCCATGCACGCCGCCACGTCGTTGACCCCGAGCCCCACGGCCTTGATCGTGGCGGAGGACTTCAACTCCTCCAGCGCCCGCACGCCGCCGTCCAGAAATTCGGCGAAATGCCGCTTATAGGCCTCCTCCCCGAGCGTCGGCACCTCGAGATCGTGGACATAGAGCATGTCGATCTCGTTGAGCCCCAGCCGCGCCAGGCTGTCCTCGTAGGAGCGCATGATGGCGTCATAGCCGTAATCGTGCACCTGCGCGAAGGGCAGCGGGTTGACGAAACCGTGGTCCGGAATCTCGCTTTCCGGCACCGGCTTGAGCAGCCGCCCGACCTTGGTCGAAAGCACATATTCACCGCGCGGCTTGCCGCGCAGAAAATCGCCGAGCCGGCGCTCCGACAGCCCGTGCCCGTAATGCGGCGCGGTGTCGAAATAGCGAAAGCCTCCGTCCCAGGCGGCGTCCAGCGTTTCCATCGCCGTCTCGCGCTTGACCTCGCGATAAAGGTTGCCAATGCCGGCCGCCCCGAAGGAAAACGTCGTCAGGTCGAGGCCCGTCGTGCCCAGTTCTCTCGTGTTCATGCGCCCTCTCTTTCCAGCTGCCGCTCGGTGGCGCGGATCACGCCGCGCAATTCGCCCAGCCCCTTGACCCGGCCGATATAGGAATAGCCCGGATTGGTCTTCTTGGTGATGTCGTCGCCCAGAAGGTGCCCGTGGTCGGGCCGGAACGGAATGGCCGGCCGCATGTCGCCTGCCGCCGCGCGCCGGCGTTCCTCGCGCAGCAGCGCCTCGATCACCCCCACCATGTCCGAGCCGCCGTCGAGATGGTCGTCCTCGAAGAACGAGCCGTCGGGCTCGGTGGTCACGTTGCGCAGATGGGCGAAATTCACCCGCGGCGCAAATTCCTGCGCCATGGCGACCAGGTCGTTGTCGGGCCGCGAGCCATAGGAGCCGACGCACAGCGTGATGCCGTTGTTGGGGCTGTCGACGGCGGCGAGGACGTTGCGCACGTCCTGCGGGGTCGACACCACGCGCGGCAGGCCGAACAGCGAGAACGGCGGATCGTCGGGATGGATGCCCAGCAGCACGCCGAATTCCTCGGCCACCGGCACCACCTCCTTGAGGAAGGCGATCAGATTGGCCTGCATGGAAGCCGCGTCGATGCCGGCGAAGGAGGCGATCAGCGCGGTGATCGATTCGCGCGTCTGCATCAGCGCCCCGCCCGGCAGGCCGGCGATGATGTTGCGCTCGAGCGCGAGCTTTTCATCCTCGCCCATCTCCGCGACCCTTCGCTCGGCGCGCGCCACCAGCGCCGCGTCATAGTCGTCGGCGGCATCGGGACGGCGCAGGATGAAGACGTCATAGGCGACGAAATCGGTCATCTCGAAGCGCAGCGCCAGCCCGGTGCCGCGCTGCGTGCGCCAGCGCAAATCGGTGCGCGTCCAGTCGACCACCGGCATGAAATTGTAGCACACCACGGGAACGCCGGCCCGGCCGAGATTGGCCAGCGTGTCCTTCCAGCGCCCTATGGCGCGCGCCGCCTCGGCGTCGCCGCGCTTGACGCTCTGCTCCATGGGGATGGATTCGCACACCGCCCAGTCGAGCCCCGCCGCCTCGATCTTCGCCTTGCGTTCGGCGATCGCCTCGGCCGGCCAGGCGGTGCCGTCGGGAATCTCGTGCAGCGCCGTCACCACGCCGGAGGCGCCGGTCTGGCGGACATGTTCGAGGGAGATCGGGTCGGGCTCGCCGTACCAGCGCCAGGTTTCCTGCATCGTTCCGTTCCTAGAATTGAGCGAGCGCGCCGAACACGCCCTGCGTCCTGATGGTGTCATATCTGCGGGTCAGCGCCGCAACGAGATCAGCGCGCTCGCGCCAGTCCGGCCCGAAGACGCGCGCAAAGCCGAGAAAGCCGGCGACGACGGTCTCGGCATCGTCCGTCGCCTGGTCCGGGGCCGTCCAGTCGTCGAAGGCGGGATCGTTCATGGCGATGGGTCCGCCCTGCTCGTTCAGCGCGGCGCAGGAGCGAATCCACAGCGCCAGCGCCGTCATCACCGCCTCGCCGGCCTCGCCCCGGTCCAGCAATTCGCCCAGCGGGGCCAGGATGCGCTGCGGCACCTTCTGCGAGGCGTCGGTCGCGATCTGCGCCGCCCGGTGTTTCAGCGTCGGATTGGCGAAGCGCCCACGCAGCCCGGCCACATAGGCCGTGCCGTCGACTTCGGGCGCCAGAGTCGGCGCCATTTCGGCCCAATAGGCGTCGATGAAGCGGCGCACTTCAGCGCGCTCAAAAGTGTCGGCCACGGTGTCGAGCCCGGCGATCTGGCCGATGGCCGCGATGGCCGTATGGGCGCCGTTGAGCATGCGCAGCTTCATGTGCTCGAACGGCTCGACATCGGCGACGAACTCGGCCCCCGATTGCTCGAGCCCCGGCCGCCCGTGCGGGAATTTGTCCTCGATCACCCAGCGGAAATAGGGTTCCGCCACCACCGGCCAGGCATCCTCGACGCCCAGCCGTGCCGCGATCCCCTGCCTGTCGGCTTCGGTGGTCGCCGGCACGATGCGGTCGACCATGGCGCAGGGGCAGGACAGCGCCCCGATTATGCCGGTGCCGTGCCCGGGATCGGCCAGACGCGCGAATTCGCCGAGCAGCGCCTGCAGCAGCCGCCCGTTGGCCGGCAGATTATCGCACGATACCAGCGTCAGCGGCACCGAGCCTTCCTCGCGCCGCCGTCGGCTGGCGGCGAACAGGAAGCCGTGGATGGTGCGCGGCGTGTCCGGATTTTCGAGATCGTGGCGGATATCCGGATGCTCGGCCAGCAGCGTGCCGCGCGACAGATCGGCGAGGTATCCCTTTTCGGTCACCGTCAGCGTGACGATGCGCACGCGCGGATCGGCCAGCCGGTCGATCAGCCGCGCCGGGTCCTCGGGCGCCACCAGGCATTCGAGGATCGAGCCGACGACGCGCAGCGTCTCGGTCTCGCCGTCGCGCTCGCAATAGGTGTAGAGATTGTCCTGCGGCGCCAGCGCGTCGCGGGTCGTCGGGCTGCGCAGCGAGGCGGCGACGATGCCCCATCCGGTCTCGCCGCGGTTGAGGCAGTCGTCGACGAACACCGCCTGGTGCCCGCGATGGAAGGCGCCGACGCCCAGATGCACGATGCCGGGCGTCACCGCGGCGCGGTCATAGCCGGGCCGGGCGATTTCGGCCGGCAGTCCGGCCAGCGCCGGTTGCGACAGACGGGTCATCTCGCTCTCCTCAGCCGAATTGCAGGCCGCCATTCATGTCGACAATGGTGCCGGTCATGAAGCCGGACAGCGGCGAGGCGAGGAAGCGCACGGCATGCGCCACCTCCTCGGGCTGGCAGAACCGGCCGACCGGGATGGCGGCGAGCTGGCGCGCCCGCGCTTCCTCGGAAAGCTGCTCGGTGATCATAGGCGAGACCACATAGGCCGGCGCGATGGCGTTGGCGGTCACCCCGGTCGGCGCCAGTTCGCGCGCCGTCGAAAAGGTCAGCCCCACCAGCGCCGCCTTCGACACCGAATAGCCCGTTCCGGCCGTCAACCCGCCCGACTTCCAGGCATAGGAGGCGATGTTGATGATCCGCCCCCAGCCCTTCTCGACCATTTTCGGCGTCACCGCCTGGGTCAGCAGCAGCGCCGCGTCGAGGTTGATCGCCATCAGCCGGCGCCATTCCGCGAGCGTCGTCGCCGCCAGCTTGTCGGGCGACAGCACGCCGGCATTGTTGACCAGGATGTCGATGCCGCCATGCTTTTCGACCGCCGCCCCGGCCGCTCCCGTCACCGCCTCGGCCTCGCCGAGATCGGCCACCGTCGCCTCGCAGGCCGGTCCCAGCCTTTCCGTCAGCTTCGCGAGCTGGTTCGCGTCGCGGTCGAGCGCCACCACAATGGCGCCCTCGGCCACGAGGGTCGCAGCGATGGCGCTGCCGATGCCGCCGCCCGCACCGGTGACGAGCGCGGTCTTGCCTTCAAGTTCTTTAGTCATTTTTGCCTGCAATCAGTTGGAAAGGCTGCGCTGTTTATCTTTTGGCATCTGCTCGAATATCTCGAAAACCATATCCAGATGCGTCACCAGCGCCTGTTCGGCCGCGTCGGAATCGTGCCGGTCGAGCGCGTCGACCACAGCCAGATGCTCGCCGATCACGTCGTTCACGCGCCCCGGCTTGGCCCAGTAGCGGTGGAAGCGGGTCAGCGCGACCTTGGCCGTCAGCACCGCCTGCCACACCCCCTCGCGCCCGGCGAAGGTGGCGAGCAGGTGGTGGAATTCCTCATCGGCGCGGAAGAAGCCGTCCGCGTCCTCCCCGGCGATCGCGTGCTCCTGCTCGCGGATCATTGCGCGCATGGAAGCGCTCATCTCGGGCGTCCAGTTGGGTGCGACCTCACGCAGCAGTGCGACTTCGAGCGAACGGCGTATGAAGTGGCTGTCGGTCAGGCCGGTGAGCCGGATCGGCGCGACGAAGCTGCCCTGTTGCGGAAAGACGTCCACCAGCCCCTCCTCCAGCAGCCGCTGTATGGCCGCGCGCACCGGGGTGCGCGACACGGCGAACTGCCGGCAGATGGAATTCTCCGAGATCGGCGAGCCCGGCGCCAGCCGCACCTCGACGATCGCCTGGCGCAGCACGGCGTGGATCTGGTCGGACACCGAGCCGTGGCGGTCGAGCGCGAGCGACAGGCTTTCGAGGCTGCCCTGGCCTATGGTGGGCGGGGCCGGAGCCGGTGAAGCCGGGTATTTCATCGCGCCTCTTCCCCCGCCAATCCTCTTGGCGAATTTGCCGTTGCAACTTGGATACAAGGATACTAGGGTCCCTGCCGCGAATGCAAGCCATTGATCGCGCCATCCTGATCCGCAGAGCGGTCACGAAGGCGGGCGGGCTTGACCCCATCGGAGGAGTTTCACGATGAAGACTTTTGCACGCGCCGTGGTGGCGAGCTGCATTTTCGGGATCGGCGCGATGGGCGCCGCCCATGCCCAAAGCGATTCGCGCATTGCGCTGGTCCCGGGCGGCCCGCATCCCTATTTCGGGGCGTGGGAACAGGCCGGCGCCGACGCGGTCGCCGATTTCGGCCTTGCGGCATCCGACTTCAAGGTGCCGCAGCGCTGGGAGCTGACGACGCAGAACCAGCTGCTCGAAAGCCTGCTTACCCAGGGCTATAATGGCTTCCTGATCTTCCCCGGCGATCCGGTCGGCTCGGTCTCGACCGCCGAGGAGCTCGTCGCCAATGGCGGTCAGGTCATCGCCGCGGGCGGCTGCTTCCAGGACCCCTCGCCCGCCGCCTTCTGCCTCGGCACCGATACCGGCCATTCGGCCTATCTCGGCACCCAGGCCCTGATCGCCGCGCTCGGTGACGATGCCGAGGGCAAGCGCATCGCCCACTTCACCGGCTTCCTCGTCGATCCCAACACCCAGCTGCGCATCGACGCGGTGCAGCGCGCCGCCGACGAGGCCGGCGTCGAGGTGGTGCAGGTGATCGCCGATATCGACGCGCCCGAGCCCGCCGAAGAGAAGATCAACGCCTATCTCGCCGCCCATGCCGGTGAGGTCGACGGCATCGTCACCACGGCCTGGGTGCCGGCGGTGGTCGCCGCCAACGCCCTGCGCCGCATCGGCGACAAGCGCATCCGCATGGTCGGCATCGACCATGACGAGGTGGTGCTGTCCGCCATTCGCGACGGGTTCGCCGACGGCACGATGATCCAGAACCCCTATGGCCAGGCCTATATCGGCAGCTATGCGCTCGATCGCCTGCGTGCCGGCTGCACGGTCAAGGACGACGCGCCCTTCGCCACCAACGACCTCACGGACCGCTTCATCGACTCCGGCACCGCCTATGTCGATGCCGCCAGCGCCGACACCTATATCGACGTGATGCGCGCCGAGACGGAAACGCTGCTGGCCGATTTCGAAGCCAACTACTTCGACTGCCCCTGACGGATCCGCGGGGCCCGGCTCGCGCCGGGCCTCGTTCCCTTTTCAAAAGCGTGCCAGTCTGACGAGCACCGTTGAAGCGCCCGTGAGCGGGCGTTTTTCCCGTGTGCGGAAGGAACCGACATGACATCCGAAACCACAGCGCCGTCCGCCCGCGCCGCCTTCGACGAGACCGAAGATCGCAAGGGCGCGCACCTCACCCGGTTCCTTTTGACCAATGAATTCGGCCTGCTGCTGCTGATTGTGGTGTTCGCCGCGATCTTCGGCGTCATGGCCCAGGGCTTTCTCAGCCCGTTCAACCTGTTCACCCTCGGGCGCAGCGCCGCCGTCAACATCACCATCGGCCTGTCGATGATGGCCGTCATCGCCACGGGCGGGCTCAATCTCGCCGTCGGCGCCATCGGGGTGTGCGCGG
>JAEWHZ010000368.1 GCA_023387585.1 Pseudomonadota bacterium | reverse complement strand
TCGACGAGAAGGGCAATATCGTCGATGGCGACCAGTTCATGGCCGCCATCGCCCAGACCTGGCTCAAGCGCGAGCAGCTTCTGGGCGGCGGCATCGTCGCCACGGTGATGTCCAATCTCGGGCTGGAGCGCTATCTGACGACGCTCGGGCTGGTGCTGGAGCGCACCAAGGTGGGCGACCGCTACGTGCTCGAGGCTATGCGCGCCAAAGGCTACAATGTCGGCGGCGAGCAGTCGGGCCACATCATTTTGTCCGACTTCACCACCACGGGCGACGGGCTGATCGCGGCGCTGCAGCTTTTGTCGGTGGCCAAGGAACTGGACCGGCCGGTGTCGGAGGTCTGCGCCCGCTTCGAGCGCGTGCCGCAGCTTTTGCGCAATGTGCGCTTCAAGACCGGCAAGCCGCTGGAGAACAAGACCGTGCGCGCCCTGATCGCCGACGCCGAGGCACGGCTGGGCACGGCCGGGCGGTTGGTGATCCGCGAATCCGGCACCGAGCCGGTCATCCGCGTCATGGGCGAGGCCGACGACGAGGGGCTGGTGACCAGCGTCGTCAGCGAGATCGAAGAGGCGATTCTGAAGGTCGCCTGAACCCGGTATTCATCGGCTATAATAGGCGTTCATCCGGGCGGCTGGGCCGTTCATATTTCGATCAGCAGCGTCGCGATCTCGAAGGGACGCAGCGAGAGCGGGATGGTGTTGCCGGCGAGCGGGACGGGGTCTTCCGCCTCCTCCTCCATCAGGTTCACCCGGCGCACGGATTTCACCGGAACACCGAAGCGCAAAATCGTCTCCGCCCGGCGGTTGGCGTGCTCGAAGATTCGCAGGATCAGGCCGGAGCCGTCCTCGGCGCGCTTGAGGGTTTCGAGCGTGACGTTGGGGGCGTCGGTGCTGGCGAAGCTGAACTGTGCGTCCGAGCCGACACCAAGGTTGCCGAACAGGCGCAACGGGTTGTTGAAGCTTTCGGCGGCGTGGTGGACGGTTTCAATATCGCTCGTACCGGCATGCACCAGCAGCGCATAGGCGAAGCGATGCTCGCCGCGGTCGCCCTCGGGATGCGGATGGCTGGCGCCGCGCAGCAGCGTCAGGCGCACTATCTGCTCCCTGGCGTCGTAGCCGTATTTGCAGTCATTGATCAGCGCGGCACCGAAATCGGGCTCGCTCATATCGACCCAGCGATGCATGGAGGCTTCGAAGCGGGCGCGGTCCCAACTGGTGTTGCGGTGGGTGGCGCGGGTGACGTGGCCGAACTGGATTTCCGAGCGCAGCTCGGAGACGTTGAGATCAAAGCCGAACTCGGCCTTGAGCACCAGTTGGCGGTCCTGCCAGTCGGCGAAGCTGTCGAACTCGACCTGTCTGGCCTCTCGGGCGAGCGAGACGATCTGCACCAGCCGTGAGTCGTTCCAGACGCGGGTGATGCGCAGGGCAGCGCGCAGCGGGCTGATTTCGACCACCTCGATCGTCGTCGTGGCGATATCGGCCAGCGGCCAGAACTGTTCCTCGAAATACCAGTCGATGTCCCAGGCGTCCCAGTTCATCGACTTGTCTTCATAGGCGACGAGGCGGTTGGCATTTTGCCCCTTTGCCAGCAGCTCGCGCTTGCGGGCTTTGTCGAAGACGGAGGTGATCTCACCCTTGTCGTCGAAGATCACGCGCAGATGGCGGTTCTCGAGCCGGTCGGGCGCGACTTCGAGGTCCGACGCGACGGACGCGGCGTCGGCGGTGCCGATGGCGGCCCAGCCCAGCGCCGGGACATGAGCGATCTCGGCGGCGCGGCGCGTGGTACCGTCGGGTGAGACGAGGGTCTGCACCGGCGAGTCTGCGAGGGCGGCTATATCGGTGTCTGCGGGCAGGTCGACAAGCTCGCCCCTGCGCTCGCGGCCGGTGAAATTCATCACCACGGCGCCCTGCGGCGGGGCGATGGCGGTGAGTGCTGCATGCATCGGTCCGTTGCCGGCTTCGATGCGGGCGAACAGATCCTCATATTCGGCATCGGAGTCGACATAGACCTCGGCGATCGAGGTGCCGGGCAGGATGTCGTGGAACTGGTTGATCAGCACAGTCTTCCACAAGCCGTCGATCTCGTCGGCCGGGTAGGGGTGTCCGTTCAAGCTGGCGAGGGCGCTGGCCATCTCCAGCTCGCGCATCGCGCGTTCGGCGAGGCGGTTATTGCGCTTGTTGCGCGCGATATTGGTCAGCGTGCCGCGGTGATATTGCAGGTAGAGCTCGCCGTTCCAGCGCGGATAGGCGTCGGGATGCGCCTTCATCTGCGCATCGACGCGCTCGAGGAAGGGCGTCAGGCCTTCGAGGCGAAGGCGCGGGGCGCCGGGAATGCCGCGTTCGAGCCGGCGGCCGCGCTCGATCATCGCCCGTGTCGGCCCGCCGCCGCCATCGCCATAGCCGTAGCAGATCAGCACGTCGGACTGCACGCGCTTGGGCTCGAAGCGGCGCCACGCGCCCATGACCTCGGAGACCGAGAGGTCGGAATTGTAGGTGGTGTAGACGGCGTCGGATTCGTAGCGCTGGGTGGTGATCAGCTGCGCCCTGGTCTCGGTGCCGTCGATGCCGCGCCAGAAGAAGCTGTCATAGGGGTGGCGGTCGGTGTCGTTCCAGCTCAGCTTGGATGTAATGAAGAAATCGAGCCCCGAGCGCTGGAGCAATTGCGGCATGTTGGCGGAATAGCCGAAGGTGTCGGGCAGCCAGACCGAGCGCGGGCTGACGCCGAAATGCTCGCGATGGAAGCGGCGGCCGAACAGCATCTGGCGCACCATGGATTCGCCCGAGACGATATTGGCGTCGGGCTCGACCCACATGGCGCCTTCGATCTCGAACTGGCCCGATTTCACGCGCTCGACCAGGCCTTGCCAGATCTCGGGATAGTCCGACTTGAGGAAGTCGAGCAGCACCGCCTGATTGTACATGAAGACGAAGCCGGGATATTCGGCCATCAGCGCCAGGACGGTGGCGAAGCTGCGCCCGGTCTTGTCGCGCGTATGGGTGACGCGCCAGAGCCAGCCGACATCGAGATGGGTGTGCCCGACCGCGGTGATGGTCGGCGCGGCCTCGGTGTCGACCAACTGGTAGATGCTGGCGGCGATGGTCTCGGCGGCGACCAGCGAGCCGGTGAGACCGGGGGCGGCGCCGGGTGCGCCACGCCGGTCGAGTGCGCGCAAGGCGGCGTCGATGCGGTTGAGGATGGCGTGGCGGCGCGCATCGGACTGGCCGAGGCGGATGGCGACCTCGAAGGGCGTCGACAGATCGAACCACAGCGATTCGATGCGCTCGTCGCGGACGAGCCCCTCGACCTGGAAGCCGATCAGCGGGCGCTCGAAGAAGGTGAAGGCATTGACGATCAGCGTGTGGCGCGAGCCGGGTTTCGCGTGGCGTTCGATGACCAGCTCGGTATGGTTGCCGTCGATGGCCTGCGCCGGCTCGCCGTCGAGATAGGCGAGGCATTGCGGATCGGTGCTGCCTAGGCGGGGCTGCCAGGCCGAGGTGAAGCGCAGCACGAAGGTGCGTCCGGCCGCTTCCTCGGGCACGATAATCTCGGCGGCGAAGAAGGTGTGGTCCTGGTGCCGACCCCAGACGGTGCGGGCATCGAAGCCGGGCCAGTTGCGCCAGTCGGCCGCCAGCGCCTCATTGATCGAAGCGACGGCCTCGGAATAGCGCCAGTCGATGGCGAAGGGCACCGGGGTGAGGATGTGCTGCTCGAGATCGGCGAGCAGGCGCTGGAGCTTGCCCTCCTGCCTGATGTCGTCGATGCCGAGTTCGAGCCTGTTGGCGAGCGGGTTGGCGTAGACCATGGCAGGCACTCCGCAGCGAGGGTCAGCCGCCCAGTTCGTCCTCGATATGGGCGCGCACGATGGCGTCAAAATCGGCATCGGTGGTGAAGCCGAGCGCGATGGCACGAGCGGGGTCGAAATCGCGCGCCCAGCCCGACACCATCCTGATGATGGCTTCGTCTGGCTCGCGCCGGATCAGGGCCACTGCCTTGTCGCCGGCGGCGCGGCGCAGGGCCTCGATCTCCTCGGCGACGGTGGCCGAGATGCCGGGCATGTTGAGGCTGCGCCTTGCACCGAGCTTTTCCGTGTCGATCCCGGCGGCGTGGACGAGATAGCCGACCGCGGCGCGGGGGCTGGCGAACCAGTGGCGCACGTCGTCGGCCACCGGCAGCACGGCGGGCAGGCCGGCCAGCGGCTCGCGCAATATGCCGGAGAAGAAGCCCGAGGCAGCCTTGTTGGGCTTGCCGGGCCGGATGACGATGGTGGGCAGGCGGATGCCGACGCCATCGAGGAAGCCGCGGCGGCTGTAATCGGCCAGCAGCAATTCGCCCATGGCCTTCTGCGTGCCGTAGCTGGTCAGCGGGGCGGAGAAGAACTCGTCGCCGATGCGCTCGGGGAAGGGGGCGCCGAACACGGCGATCGAGGAGGTGAAGACGATTCGCGGCCGATAGCCGTCGGCGAGATGGGCCTGGCGGATGGCTTCGAACAGATGCCGTGTGCCGTCGAGATTGACGGCATAGCCCTTGTCGAAATCGGCCTCGGCCTCGCCCGAGACGATGGCGGCGAGATGGAAAATGGTGTCCGGGCGCGAGGCGATCACCTGCTCGGCGGCGCCGGGGCGCGACAGGTCGACGGCCTGGGTGTGGATGTCGATGCTGCTGTCGGGCCGGGCGGGGGCGACGATGTCGACCAGGTCGAGACGCGTTATCGCCTGCCCGGCCAGCGTGCCGTCGGCGAGGATGCGATCGGTGAGCTTGCGCCCCACCATTCCGGCCGCACCGATGATCAGAACCTTCATTGCATTGCTCCCCAACCGGACGCGCCCTTCATGGACGCGCGTTCTTCTTCCTGTCAGGTTTAGCGGCAAGCGGCGCCGGCGTCAGCCTCGCAAAGGCGCGATTTGGTTCGGTGGGAGAAAAAACAAGTCGGCCCCCCGTGAGGGGAGCCGCCCGGCCGTGACGCGATCAGGATCGGATCAGTTGAAGCGGTAGCGTACGGTGCCGCGCACTTCGTGGGTCAGGCTGCCCGGGACGGTGAAGCCGTCCGGATAGCTGACATTGTTGGTGATCGAGGAGATATAGAGGGCGCGATAGCCGATATCGGTGGTGAAGGTGCCGAAATCATAGCCAACCCCCGCCATGCCGGCCGCAGCAAAGCTGGTGTTCGAGCCCGAGCTGATTGGGTTGCCTGCGGGGCTTGCAATATCGACATGGTTGAAGGCGACGCCGGCACCGGCACCGACATAGCCGAAGGCGCCACCGGCCGCCGAATAGCCGTGCCCCACGTAGCCGTTACCACCGCCGAAGCCGAAATCGTAATAGATGTTGGCGAGGGCGACGGTCGAACGCAGGCGCATGGAATAGGTGCCCGGGAAGTTCGCGCTTGCCGGTTTGGTGATTGAGGCGCCGTCATTGGACAGATAGTCGATGGTGGCGTCGAAGCGCAGGCCGGTGCCGGTCTCGAAGCCGAGGCCAGCGCCGACGCTGTAGCCGTAGCCAAGCTCTGCCACAGGGTAGGTGATGGTGGTGGTGGCGCCGGTGCAGGTCACACAGTCATAGGCTTCGACTTCCCAGGCCTTGAAGATGTTCAGCCCGCCCGAACCGCGCAGGTAGAAGGAGCCGCCATAGCCGTAATCGACCGGCGGGGGCGGGATCTCGATGATGGGGGGATAGTGCGGGATGTCGGCCGCCACGGCCGGCAGGGCGAAGAGGGCGGCAAGCGCCGCGACCGCCACGGCGAAGAACTTGCGCATGGTCACGATCCTTTTGTTGCGCCACGAAGCATTCGAACTTTCCCCAATATTGCGCGGCGAGGTTAAAGCAGGCTTAACCTAAGCTCTTAACCCTAACAGAGCCTGAAACACTTGCTGCGGCTGGCGTCGAAGACA
>JAEWHZ010000297.1 GCA_023387585.1 Pseudomonadota bacterium | reverse complement strand
GTTCACTTTGCCGGGAACGGTTCGCCGGGGCTTGCGTTCAAATCTGCATCGACGGGCCGCACGGCACTCCACCACCAAGCGATGCGCCGCACGGCCCTGTCCAACAATGTGAACCGCTGGAGACTACAATGATCCGTACCCTTTTGACCACCACCGCGATCGCCGCTCTGCTGGGCACGGCCGTCATCGCGCAGGATGCACCCGCGAATGTGACGGAGCCCCCGGCCAACACCATGGAGGCGCCCGACACGACCGCGCCCGACAACGCTATGGAAGCGCCGGGCAACGAGGTCGACGCTCCTGACGCCGCCCCCGCGCCCACCACCACGCCGGCTCCCGCCGACGATGCCATGGACGCTCCCGAACTGGCCCCCGAAACCTTCGATGTGTCGCAGGGCTATGTCGTGGTCGATGGGGACAATCTGGTGACGCGCCTGCTCGGTTCGCCGGTCTTCTCCTCGGGTGGTGACGACGCAGAGGAATTCGGCAACATCAACGACCTCGTCTTTGATGAAAACGGCAATATCATCGCCGCCGTGGTCGGCGTCGGCGGCTTCCTCGGCATCGGCGAAAAGCCGGTCGCGGTCGCTTTCGACCAGCTCGAATGGACCGTCGCCGCCGACAACACCGAGCGCTGGGTGCTCGCCACGACCCGCGAGGCTCTCGAGGCCGCGCCCGAGTTCGTCTGGGAGGAGGAGCAGGTGAACCCGGCCCTCGATCCGGCCCTGGCTCCGGCCGACCCGGCGATGGCCCCCGCGGATCCGGCGATGGCGCCTGCCGCGCCCCTCAACTGATCCCGGCAAACGATCGCCCGGTGCGGGTCGGACCTCAGTCCGGCCCGCATCGTCATTCCCGGAGCGTTCAATGAGAAAGACCGCCGCCCTCCTGCTCTTCACCGGCACGGCCTTCGCCGCCGCCCAGCCGCTCGCCCAGAGCGAGCTCGAACAGGTCGGCCTCACCCCGCCGACCCTCTTGTCGCAGGGCTATCAGGCGACCGGCGAGGAAGCCATGGTGACGCAGCTCATCGGCGCCTCCCTCTATGGCGGCACCGACCAGGACGCCCGGATCGTCGGCTCGATCGCCGATCTCATCATCGGCGCCGATGGCGACGTGCTGGCCGCCGTAGTCCGGCTCGGCAATGGCGGCCGCCAGGTCGCGGTCGACTATGCGCAGATCCAGCGCGTCGCGACGCTCGACGGCACTCTGCGGCTGGCCCTCGACATCGCCCCCGAGGCGCTCGCCGAGGCGCCCGACTTCACGCCGCCGCAATCCGGCCCGGCGCCGGACGCGTCCCCCGCCCCGCCGCCGATGAGCTTCGAAGTCGCGCCCGCCGCCAGCAACGACTTCGCGCAGCCCGACCCCGGCCTGCTCGACGGCCTGCCCGTCTATGGCCAGAACGACCAGCCCATCGGCTTTATCGGCTCGGTGCTCACCCATGAGGACGGCGACATCGACGCGCTGGTGGTCGATGTCGGCGGCTTTCTCGGCCTCGGCGCCAAGCCGGTGGCCCTCGCCTATGAGAGCGTGACCCTGGCCCAGAGCGCCGATGGCAGCCTGTTCGTCTCGATCGCCACCACCCGCCAGGCCCTCGAATCCCAGCCGGCCTACGACCCCGACACCTACGCCGCCGAGCGCGACAACCAGCGGCTGGTGCTCTGAGCGTTTCCGGCAAAAGTGGCTCCCACTTCTGCGGTTCGGAAACGCGACCAGAAAGAACTAGACGCTGCCCATCGTCTTGAGCCGCACCCGCGCATGCACCTCGTTCTGGCTCATCACCACCGTCTGCGGGCGGAAGCGCTCGACGATGGCGCGCACATGCGGCCTTATGCTCGGCGAGGTGATCAGCACCGGGATCTCGCCCATCTGCGCCGCCTTCTCGAACCCCGCCTGCACCGCGGTGATGAACTGCTGCAGCCGCGACGGCGCGATGGCGAGGTGCCGGCTCTCGCCGTCGCCCACCATGGCCTCGGCGAAATCGCGCTCCCATTGCGGCGACAGCGTCAGCAGCGGCAGGTTGCCTTCCATGTTGAGATTGGCCGCGCAAAGCTGGCGCGCCAGCCGCATGCGCACATGCTCGGCGATCGCCTGCGCCGAGCGCCCGCCCGTCGCCACCTCGGCAATGCCTTCCAAAATGGTCGGCAGGTCGCGGATCGATACGCGCTCGGAAAGCAGCGCCTGCAAGACGCGCTGGATGCCCGAGACCGAGACCATGCCGGGCACGATGTCCTCGACCAGCTTCTGCTGCTCCTTGGGCAGGCCCGAAAGCAGCGACTGCACATTGGCATAGCTCAACAGGTCCGACACGTTCCCCTTTAGCACCTCGGTCAGATGCGTCGAGATCACGGTCGACGGATCGATGATCGACAGACCGGACAGCTCCGCCTCGTCGCGCAGCGCCATGTCGATCCAGGTCGCCGGCAGCCCGAAGGTCGGCTCGGTCGTGTGGTGCCCCGGCAGGCTGATCTGCCGGCCCATCGGGTCCATCACCATCAGCTGGTTGGCGAACACCTGCCCGGCGCCGGCCTCGACCTCCTTGATGCGGATCTTATAGTCGTTGGGCTCGAGCTGCATGTTGTCGAGGATACGCACCGGCGGCATGATGAAGCCGAGCTCGCTCGCGAGCTGGCGGCGCAGCGCCTTGATCTGCTCGGTCAGCCGGTCCGTGCCGCTCTCGTCCTCCTTGACGAGGCTCAAGAGCCCATAGCCCAGCTCGAGCTTCAATTCGTCGATCCTGAGGCTATCGGTGATCGGCGGCTCGGCATTCACCTGCGCCTGCTGCTCCAGTTCGCCCGCCAATTGCTGCTGGCTCGCTTCGAGCGCCTTGAGCCCGTTCTGCCGCGACGCCCGCCAGGCGAGGAACCCGACGCCGCCCGCCAGCGCAAAAAAGGTCATCGCCGGCATGCCCGGCAGGAAGGCCAGCAGCACCATCACCGCCGACGACATCCCGAGCGCGCGCGGATAGCCGGTGAACTGGCGCCCCAGCGTCTTGTCGGCCGCGCCGGTGACGCCGGATTTCGACACGAGGATGCCCGCCGCCGTCGACACGATCAGCGCCGGGATCTGGCTGGTTAGCCCGTCGCCGATGGTCAGCAGCGTATAGAGCCCGCCCGCCTCCGAAAAGCTCAACCCCTCCTGCATCACGCCGATGATCATGCCGGCGATGATGTTGATGAAGGTGGTGATCAGCCCGGCGATGGCGTCCCCGCGCACGAATTTCGAGGCGCCGTCCATATTGCCGAAAAACGCGCTTTCGCCTTCGAGGTCGGCGCGGCGCTGCTTGGCGGTGGCCTCGTCGATCAGCCCGGCCGACAGGTCCGCGTCGATCGCCATCTGCTTGCCCGGCATGGCATCGAGGTTGAAGCGCGCCGCGACCTCGGCGATGCGCCCCGAACCCTTGGTGATGACGATGAAGTTCACCAGCACCAATATGGCGAACACCACCGCGCCGATGACGAAATTGCCGCGCGTGACGAAATTGCCGAAGGCCTCGATCACGTGCCCGGCCGCATGCGTGCCGTTATGCCCCTCGGACAGGATCAGCCGCGTGGTGGCGAGATTCAGCCCCAGCCGCAGCATGGTGGCGATCAGCAGCACCGTGGGGAAGGACGAGAATTCGAGCGGCTTCTGGATGAACAGTGCCGTCATCAGGATCATCACCGAGAACACGATCGAGATCGCCAGCAGCGCGTCGATCAGCATGGCCGGCATCGGCACGATCAGGATGACGATCAGCCCCATCACCCCGGCGGCGAGCGCGATGTCGCCCGAACGCAGCACGTCGAGCATCGCGCCGACACGCGGCAGGCTGATGCGGTTCTGCGGCGGCAGCGGGGTGTCGCTCATTGCTCGGCCCCAGCTGGATTAGAACGCGGAATTCCCCCCACCCAACCTCCCCCCGGAGGGGGGAGGGGTTGGTTCGGCGATTGCCCACAGACCTTGCCACAAGCACGATACCCCCCCTCCCCCCTCCGGGGGGAGGTCGGGTGGGGGGCGCCCCCCTCCGAAAACCTGTCCGATCCTCCCCTCATGCCGCGCTGCGCCGCTCGCCGGGCTCGGGAACAGCCATCCCCTCGTCGGCATATTGGTTGAGCTTGTTGCGCAGCGTGCGGATCGAGATGCCGAGGATGGTCGCCGCATGGGTGCGGTTGCCAAAGGTGTGGTCGAGCGTGTCGAGGATCAAATCGCGTTCCACGTCGGCCACCGTGCGCCCCACCAGCGTCTGGTTGACGCTCGCCGCCGCCTCGACGGCCCGTTCGGGCAGGGTCTGCCCGCGCGCCGCCTCGGTCAGCCCGGTGCCGTCCGGCAAGAGGATCGCCTCGGGGCCGATCTGCTCGCCGCCCGACAGCAGCACGGCGCGATGCAGCGTGTTCTCCAGCTCGCGCACGTTTCCGGGCCAGGGCGCGCTCACCAGCTCGTGGCGTGCCGCCTCCGTCAGAAGCCGCGTGCCGAGCCCGTTGGCCTTGGCGTATTTGTTGACGAAATGCTCGGCCAGCGCCGAGATGTCGGCCGGCCGCTCGCGCAGCGGCGGCAGCTTGAGGTTGACGACGTTGAGCCGGAACAGCAGGTCCTCGCGGAACCGTCCGGCCCGCGCCTCGGCCGACAGGTCACGGTTGGACGTGGCGAGAATCCGGATATCCACCGCCACCGGCTTGGTGCCGCCGACGCGGTCGATCACCCGTTCCTGAATGGCGCGCAGCAGCTTGGCCTGCAGGCGCACGTCCATTTCCGAGATTTCGTCCAGCAGCAGCGTGCCGCCATTGGCTTCCTCGAACTTGCCGATGCGCCGCGCCACGGCGCCGGTAAAGGCGCCCTTCTCATGCCCGAACAGCTCGCTTTCCAGCAATTGCTCGGGAATGGCGGCGCAGTTGATGGAGATGAAGGCCCGCCCGGCGCGCTTCGAATGGGCGTGGAGATATTTCGCCATCACCTCCTTGCCGGTGCCGCTCTCGCCGGTAATCAGCACGCTCGCCTCCGAGGGCGCGATCTGGTCGGCCAGCCTGACGATGCGCAGCATGGACGGATCGCGGAACAGGAAGTCGCTGGCCTCGCGCGCCACGGCCGCGATCACGGCGGCGATCAGCTCGGCATCGGGCGGCAGCGGAATATATTCCTTGGCGCCGGCGCGGATGGCGTTGACGGCGGCGGCGGCATTGGTTTCCGTGCCGCAGGCGACGAGCGGCACCGCGATGCGCTCGGCCTCGAGCGCCGCGATCAGCCCGGCAATGTCCATCACCACGTCGACCAGCAGCAGGTCGGCGCCGCGCCCGGCGCGCAGGCTCGCCAGCGCGATCTCCACCGAGGGCGCATGCGACACCTTGGCTCCGCCTTCCATGGCGAGCTTGGTGGCCTGGCTGAGCTGGCCTTCCAGCGCTCCGACGATCAAGAGGCGCATCGCGTGGACTCCTTACTGCGGCTTGATGATTTCGGTCATGGTGACGCCGAGCCGGTTCTCGACCAGGACGATCTCGCCGCGCGCCACCAACCGGTCGTTGACATAGATTTCGACGGCTTCCCCGACCTGGCGGTCGAGCTCGATCACCGTGCCGGTATCGAGCTGCAACAGCTCCGAAACCGGCATGCGCGCGCGCCCCAGCACCACCGAGATGCGCACCGGCACGTCGAACACCGCCTCGAGATCGGCGGCGGATTTTTCCGCATAGGGGTCCTGGGCCGCACGGCCGGCGGCCGCCATTTCCTCGAGCGTCACCGGCTCGCGCGTGGTCAGGTCGTCTTCGGGCGTCATGCGCTCGCCTCCTTGGTCTCAGTGCCCCGCCTTGCGGCAAGGAAATCGCTGATATTGCGGTCGATCTCGGCCGAAAGCGCGCCGACATCGCGCACCAGCCCCCCATCGATCCATTCGAGCCGCCCGTCCCCCAGCCGCTGGTCCGGATCGCCTAGCACCACAAGGCGCCCGGCAAAGCTCGAATGCGCCATGTGTTCGGTGGCGATGTCGCGCACCGCGTCGGCGAGGTCGGGGTGGCAGCGGATGACGAGGTGCGGCGCCTTGTCGAGGCTGGCGAGGCATTCCCCGATCAGCGCCTCGAGTTCGGCCGTGGGCTGGCGGGCGATGAGGTTGCCGGCCAGCTTGCGCCCGATGCTCGCGGCCAGCGCCGTCGCGTCGGCAAGGATCGACTGCGTCGCCCCGTCGAGCGCCGCCGCCATCTCCGCCGAGCGCGAAGCGAGCCCCGCGGCCGCCGCCGCGATCGCCTGCGCCGCCATGACGCTCGCCGCCTGCTCGCCCTGCTTGCGCCCTTCGGCGAAACCTTCGGCGCGCGCTTCCTCGACCAGTTGGGCGACCAGCTCTTCCGGCAGGCCGGCGGGCGGGGGCGTCGCCGCCGGGCGCGGTCCCTGCGCCAGGTCGAGGTCGAAGGTGAAGCGGGCGGGGCGGCTCATCTCAGGCCACCATCATGTCGTCGGACTTGGTCTTGAGGATCACGATCTCGCCGCGCGCCGCCATGTCCTTGGCGGTGGCGATC
>JAEWHZ010000282.1 GCA_023387585.1 Pseudomonadota bacterium | reverse complement strand
TCCGCCTCGATCCGGCCGACACCGCGCTCGCCGCCCGCTTCTCGCTCGATCCGCTGCTGATCTACGGCGTGTGCCGGCTCGACCTCGCGGAAGGCCCGGCCTTCCTGCGTGGCACCCTGCCGGACGCCTTCTGGTCGGTCGCGGTCTATGACGCCACCGGCGCGGTGATCTACGCGACCACCAATCGCGACGGCATCGGGCGCACGCTGGAACTGGGGCTGTTCAACCCGGCCCAGACCCGGCTCCTGGCGCAGCAGCAGATCGAGATCGCCGAAGGCGTGCTGATCGTCGAGACGGCGCGCAACGATCTTTTCGTCATCGTGCGCCTGGCTCCGCCCAACGGCGCCGTCGCCCCCCGCTTCGGCCAGGCGCTGGACCGCATCGCCTGCGGCACGCGCCCGTAATGGGCTTAGATACTTGGATCGTCGCGTTTCCGAACCGCAAAAGTGGTGTCCACTTTTGCTGGAAACGCTCCAGCTACTTGATATCGACGAAATCGCTGCCGTTCGCCCAGTTTGAATAGCGCGACGGGATCGTCGCCTGCCCGCCTCCCGGGTGGAAGGACCCGCCGCGGGCGCAGAACTGCCAGCTGCGTCCCCGCACCACCCAGGGTTCGAGCTGGCGCAGCGCCGCGTCCGCCGTCACCGAATCGGCATGCGGCGTCTCGATCAGCAACCGGTCCAGCGCCAGGTCGTAGGAACGGTAGCGATAGTCCAGCACCTCGACGAAGCGCTGGATCACCTGCTCGTTCTCCATGCGCCGCGCCGCAACGTTCGCCGCCTGCGCCGTGCTGGTGCTGGAAAGGCTCCTCGCGGCCGCGGCGCGCTGACCGTCAAGCTCGATCACGGCGCAGATGGCGGCGAAGGTCGTGGGCAGGGTGTCGAGATCGGCCAGCACATGGCGTTCCAGCGTCGCATAGCGCACCGTCGAGGACTGGTAATGCGTGCGCAGCAACCATTCGCCGTAGCGATTGGGCTGGTAGGCGCGCGAGCCGAGCGGGGTGATGCGCGTGCGCTGCAGCTCGGCCACGGTGTCATAGGCCCAGTCCTGCGCATGCGGCGCCACCAGGAACCGCCAGACCCGATCGACCATCTCGGTCTCGATATCGGCCCGCGCGATGTTCGAGACCGGCTCGCCGCGTGCCGATGCCAGCGCCGTTCCGGCCATCGGCATCGCTGCATCATGCAGCGTGCTTGGCGCGGCGCGGCCGAAATCGCCGGTCGGGCGAGGCCCGCAACCGGCGAGAAGAACGAGCGCCGACAGCGCGATCAGGCCGGAAAACCGCATGGCGCTCCGTTCAACCGCGCTGGCGGCGTATGCGCCGCGACGGCGTTGCCGGCGTGCTCGCTGGCGGCGGCTCGCCGCGCGAATAGCGGATGCCGGTGAAGAACATGATCTGCGCCGGCGCAGGCGGTTGCTGGCCGGCCGGTGCCGTCCTCGGTTTCGGCGTGAATATTATGAGCTGTCCCAATCCTGCCTCCATGGCGTCCCGCCCCAACGGAAGACTCGCCGCCGCAAATCAGCGCCCCACACGCGGGCCATTAAGAGTTCGTCAAGGTTAACAGTCCGCTAACGAATTCACGGCAAGACTGGTCAGGGGGCCGGATTCGGGCGGCCCGTTGCGGTGAAGCAATGCTCGGTTTTCAGCCTTACGAAACGTTCCAGCTCCTGATCGACACCGGCGGGGTCGATCGCACCAACACCTTGCTGATCGCCGCCTGCGATGCCTATGCACGGCGCGGCAAGGCCACCCAGGCCGAGATCGAGCAGTTCGAGGCGCTGGCCGTGCGGCTGTTTCCGCTGGCGGGTCCTGCCGCACGCGCCAAGGCCGCGGCCGTGCTCGGCCGGGCCGAGCTGCTGTCGCCCGAGCTCGAGCAGCTTGTCATCGCCAATGTCGGCGACGACCTCGTCACCTATCTCGAAACCGCCCCGACCCTGTCGGAAGCCACCATGCTCGAGATCGTCGCGCGTCAGGACGTGCTGTCGGCGGCAACGCTCGCCCGCCGGCCGGACCTGACCAATGTGGTGCTGGCAAAGCTCTTCCAGATGAATTCGCGCAAGGTTTATCGGGCGCTCGCCGCCAACACCGCCATCGTGCCGCGCGGCCCCTATCTCAGCGCCCTGGCCCGCTCGGCGCAGATGGACCATCTCGTCGCCGAGGCGCTGGCCGTGCGTGCCGATTTCGACACCGCGCTCCTGGCGCCGGCCTTCTTCGACCTCTCCGACGACAACCGCGTGCGCGTCATCAAGGCCTTCACCGGCCGCGATACCCCGCCCGCGCCGATCAAGCGCACCATCGAGCAGATCTCGGTCGCCAATGCCGAGTTGACCCGCGCGCTGATGAAGCTGTTTTCCGAGAACCGCCGCCCCGAGGTCACACGCCTTTTGGCCCAGATCACCGGGCTCGACGAGGTGCGCTGCGGCCAGATCGCCCACGACGTCACCGGCGCCGCACTGTTCGTCGTGCTGCGCGCCTTCGGCTGCACCGCCTATGACGGGCTCAAGGTTCTGATCCACGCCACCGCGCACGATGCCGAGCGCTCCCGCGCCCTCGCCGATTTCGCCACCCTGTTCGGCAATGTCTCCGAAGATTCCATGGCCTATCTGATGAGCGTGTGGCGCGGCGAGGTGAATCTTCTCGATCTCAACAAGCCCGAATACGCCCCGCAGCCGCGCGAAGTCCGCCGCACCCTGCCGGCAAGACCCGCGCAAAATCCGGCCGTCGAGCAGGCCATCGAAGCCCTCGCCCGCATCGGCGTCCGCCGCGCGAGCTAATCCCCCACGATCTCCAGCCCCGGATCGTCCTCGCGCGAATCGAGCGCGATCAGCCACAAATCGGGATCGAAGCGCATTTCCTGGGCGATGCGCTCGCGTACCTTGTCCGGGCTCTCGCGTCGGAACCGGCACTGGAAGCGCCTGTCCGCCCCGGCTTCCGCCGTGGCCGGCGCGGGGGTGAACAGCGACCGCGTGCCGTCGAGATGGTCGATTACGATGAAGATCTGCCCGGCTATGGGGTCGCCGCGCCGTTCGACCACGCAGATGCGCCCCTGGTCATTGTGCCGGCGGACAAAGACCCCGGCCCAGATATCCGAGCGCAGATAGCCGCTCACAGCGTGGCGCCGGCCTGCAGCAGCATGTCGACCAGCGACGGGCGCACTTCGCCGGTCACCGGATAATTGTGATAGATCTCGAAATTGCGGATGGCGCGCGCCAGTTCGTCGCCGGGTCGCCCGTCGACCGGCCCGCGCAGGAAGGCGAGACTCGCCAGCCCGCGCTGGATTTGGCTGACCAGCGCCGGGTCAGCGGCGCTGCTGCCGGCGGGCACGGGCGTCGGGGTCGCGATCGGGGCCGAAGCGGTCTGGACGGGCGCGGGCTGCGCCGGCGCCGCTGCCTGTGCCGGCGCCGCCGCGGTGCTGGTTGGCGTGTTCGCGCCGGGCGTTTCGAGCGTCGGCAGATTGGCCAGCGCGACCGGCTGCTCGGGCTGAGGCACCGGCCGATCCGACACCGTTTCCGCGGCCGGAA
Organism: Pseudomonadota bacterium; assembly: GCA_023387585.1. GTDB lineage: Bacteria > Pseudomonadota > Alphaproteobacteria > Rhizobiales > Devosiaceae > Devosia. The sequence goes on along the minus strand of JAEWHZ010000282.1, from coordinate 2,748 downwards.
CCGGCGGCATGGGCTGCGTCAGAGCCGATGCGTTGGGCACATTGGCAAGGGGGGTAGGCGGATTGGCCGGCGGGGCCGGCGTCTCGCGCCCATCAAGGGCGGCGACGATCGAATCGATGGTGGTCGTGGCGCTGGCCGCCACCGTCTCGCGCGCCGGAGCCGGGATCGGCGGGGGCATCGGCGTCGGCGGCGTCGTGGCCTGGGCGGCGATCGTGGGCGTGGGCGCCGCCTCCGGCCGGGTCTGCTGCGGGCTCGCGGCTGCGCCGTTGCCGAGCCCGAGAATCGCCTGCACCACATCGGCGTTCAGCGCGCCCTGCGGCGTCATGCCGTTGCGCCGCTCGAACTCGCGGATCGCCTCGGCCGTGCGCGGGCCGTAATAGCCGTCGACCGTGCCGGTGAACATGCCGAGCTCATGGAGGCGCCGCTGCACGGCGAACACTTCCGTGTTGCCCACCGGCGCGTCGGGCACGCTGATCGCGGGCTGCGGCGCCGAGCCCGTGGTTTCGACGCCGACACTACGGGCCTCCGGCGCCGGATCGGCGGGCGTGGGCGGGGCCGGCGCGGCGATTCGGGTCGCGTCCCCCGCCGCCGTCACCGGTTCGGGCACCGCCGGATTTGCGGCGAACAGCGGCGCCGGATGAGGCGTCGTCTGATGGAACAGGGCATTGCTGGTGGCGAGCGCCGTGAAGGTCACCAGCGCCAGCATGGCCGTGTTGGCCAGCGGCGCGCGCATATAGTGCTGGAACCCTCTGCGTGCCAGATGGCCGATGCCCCCAGCCAGGGCGCCGCCCGTGGCGAGGGACAACTGGGTCAGGCTCGATGCCGTCATAACGCTTTTCTTTTTCCGTCTTGCCATGAAGTCGCTGGAATTTGAGTCTGCACGCGCGGGAGCGGCGTAACGGTGCCAGTTTCCACACTTACGGTTTCCGGACCGTTTATGGGCAGCAAGACAGTGACCATGGTGCCGGCACCGATTTCGGAGATGGCGCGCAGCGTGCCCCCATGCAGCTCCGCCAGTCCCTTGACGATGGAAAGCCCCAGCCCCGTGCCCTCGTGCCGCCGGTCGAGCGTCGCATTGGCCTGGAAGAACGGCTCGCCGACGCGCGCCAGCGCCACCGTGTCCATGCCGATGCCGCGATCCGACACCGACAGGTTGAGGCTCATGCCCTGGCGCTTGATCGATACCGTCACCGCCCCGCCCGCATGCGAGAACTTCACCGCGTTGGTCAGCAGGTTGAGCAGGATCTGCCGGCAAGCGCGCTCATCGGCACAGAGCAGGGGCAGGTTCGGCTCGATCTCCGCCTTCAGCGTCACCTTCTGCGCCTGTGCCAGGCTCTCGACCATCTGAAAGCACGGCGCGACCAGCCGCTGCGCCTCGAACGGCTCGGGGTGGATCTCGAACTTGCCAGCCTCGATCTTGGACATGTCGAGCAGCATGCCGATCACGTCGAGCAGGTGCCGGCCGCTCTGGTGGATCAGCCCGGCATATTCCTTGTGGGTCGTCGACAATTCGCCGCCGATGCCGCTCGCCATCATCTCCGAGAAGCCGACCACGGCGTTGAGCGGGGTGCGCAATTCGTGTCCGATGGTAGCAAGGAAACGCGACTTGGCCTCTGAAGCCTCCTCGGCCGCCGCCCGGGCCGCCTGCATTTCCGCATCCAGCCGGCGCCGCTCGGTCACGTCGCGGAATACCGCCACCACCTCGCGCCGATCCGATTCGAACTCACCCGGCACGGCCGAGAAGCTGATCTCGACCCAGAAGAATTCCGGCGCCCCCACCCCGTCCGCCCTTTGCCCGTCGCGACGCATGCGCAGCTCGATGTCGCGGTTGAGCCCGTCGCGGTTGGCGTCGGCGAAGGCGGTGAGGAAGGCCGGTCGGTCGGCGACGTGGATGCGCTCGCCCAGCGCGGTGCCGCCGAGCTCGTAGCGCCGGCAGCCGAACAGCGTCTCCGCCGAGCGCGACGCGAACAGCACCTCGCCCTGCGCCGAGAACCGCATCACAGCATCGCGCACGTTCTCGACCAGGTGCCGATAGGCGATGAGCTGGGACTTGTCGAACATCTCATAGGCCGAGGCGACCCGGTTGGCCCCGGCGGCGACGACCGCGGCGAAGGCGGTGAAGGTTACCGCCCCCGTCGCCGTCTCCCAGGCGTCGGCGATGCCGATCCCGGCCAGATGCGACGCCAGCGCCATCACCACGATGGCGCCGAACCCGATCCAGCTCATGTTGCGCGCGCGCCTGTCGGCCACCAGCGCCGCCAGTACCGGCCCGAGCAGCGCCGTCGCCAGCCCGAAATCGGCGAGCGCACGATCGGTCGCCGTCAGCGTCATGCCCACGGCCATGATGGTGGCGATCTCGATGCGCGCCAGCGCCACGGTGTCGTCGCGGCGTTCCGCGACCACGCCGAGCACGGCGCCGGTCATGGCGACCATGGCGACGAGGAAGGTAAGGTTCTCCCCGATCACGACGCCATAAACGCCGAAACCGAGCCCCAGCGCCGCCAGCGCGACGAGGCTGCGCAGCCCGAACCGCAGCGCCGCGCGGCGCATCACTTCGGGACGCTGCGAGGGGTCGGCGGCCGTGCCGGCCATGTCCCATCCGTCCCAGGGCAGTTTGAGGTTACGCAGCACTGAAACACTCACGCTCGACGCCACCGGCCGATCCGGCCTCGTCACCGACCGGCTGCTGCCGGCTTCTGTTATGCCCGCGAAAGTGACCGCCAAGCGCTAAGAGGGGCTTAAGCCGGG
>JAEWHZ010000172.1 GCA_023387585.1 Pseudomonadota bacterium | reverse complement strand
CGAGACGCGGCGCGAGATCGTCGAAACCGATCCGGAGCTGGTGCAGCGCTTCGTCGATGCCTCGATCATCGGCTGGTACAATTATCTTTACGGCGACAACAGCGAAGCCAACGAACTGATCAAGGCCCACAATCCGGACATGACCGATGGCCAGCTCGCCTATTCGCTCGAAAAGATGAAGCAATACGGGCTCGTCGTTTCCGGCGAGGCGGTGGAGCAGGGTATCGGCTGCATGAGCGATGCGCGCTGGCAGGGTTTTTATGCCGACATGGTGGCAGCCGGTGTCTATGAGGACGGCATCGACATTACCGAGGCTTATACGACGCAATTCGTCTGCCACGGCGTCGGCACCGATCTCTATCGGGCGGCGGCCGAATAGGTTCTTCGAACAGCAAACCGGGTGCATGGCGTGACACGACCAGCCCTTGCCGGGACGCGACAGCCCTTGCGCGACATCGTGGTTTCCATGCGCGACGTAACCAAAGCCTTCGCCAACGGCACGGTCGCGCTCGAGGACATGTCGCTCGAGGTGCGCCGGGGCGAATTCGTTTCGCTGCTCGGCCCCTCGGGCTGCGGCAAGTCGACGGCGCTGCGGATCATGGCCGGGCTCGCCGAACCGTCCGGCGGCTCGCTCGTGCGGCCGGGAAGCGGCCGGGATATCGGCTTCGTCTTCCAGGACCCGACGCTGATGCCCTGGCAAACCGTGTTCGGCAATGTGCATCTGCCGCTCAAGCTGCGCGGTATCGGCAAGCAGCATGCCCGGGAGCGGGTCATGCAGGGGCTGGCCAGCGTCGGGTTGGCCGATTTCGCCCAAGCCTATCCGCGCGAATTGTCGGGGGGCATGAAGATGCGCGTCTCCATCGCGCGCGCCCTCGTCACCGAACCGAAACTGCTGCTGATGGACGAGCCCTTTGCGGCGCTCGACGAGATCACGCGGCAAAAACTCAACGACGACGTGCTGGCGCTGTGGGCACAGACGGGTGTGACGGTGATCTTCGTCACCCATTCGGTCTATGAAGCCGCTTATCTGTCGACCCGCATCGCGGTGATGCGGCCGCGCCCCGGCAGCGTGCTCACCGAAATCGTGATCGAGCAGCCGGAAATACGCGGCGAGGCCTATCGGATCTCGGATTTTTACCAAGCCAATTGCCGGACGGTATCGCAGGCGCTGCAACGCGCCCTTCATGGAGTGGAGGGCTGAGATGGCCGATCCGCGCACCGAACCTCTGCTGCGGATATTGGTGCCGCTCGCGGCGCTGGCGCTGGCGATTCTCGGCTGGCACTGGTTCGTCACCGCCAATGCGATCCCGCGCTACATCCTGCCCGGCCCGGTCGACACCGCGATCGCGCTGATGACCGATTCCGCCACGCTATGGCCGGCCCTGTGGGTGACGCTGCGCCTCACCTTTTCGGCCCTGCTGCTCGCGCTTATCGGCGGGGTCGCGCTTGCCATCCTCATCGTGCAGTCGAAATGGTTCGAGCTGGCGCTGTTCCCCTTCGCGGTCATCCTGCAGGTCACCCCGATCATCGCCGTAGTGCCGCTGATCCTGATCTACGCACCGGATACCCAGACGGCGCTGATGATCTGCGCCTTCCTCGTCGCCTTCTTTCCCATCCTGTCCAACATGGTGCAGGGGCTGAAAAGCGTCGACCACAATCTGCTCGACCTGTTCGAGCTTTATGGCGCCAAACCCTGGCAGACGCTGCTTTTCCTCAAGCTCCCCGCCTCCATGCCCTATTTCATGGCCGGTCTGAGGATCGGCGGCGGGCTGGCGCTGATCGCGGCCATCGTCGCCGAATTCGCCGCCGGCACCGCCGGCCAGGGCTCGGGGCTCGCCTTCCGGCTGATCGAAAGCCAGTACCGGCTCAACCTGCCGCGCCTGTTCGCTGCGCTGATCCTGCTCTGCGGGGCCGGCATCGTCATCTTCGCGCTGACCTCCTTCATCTCCTGGCTGGTGCTGCATCGCTGGCACGAAAGCGCGGTGCGGCGGGAGAATTAAGAAAGGGCCCGGCCTTCCGGCCGGGCCCCTTCGCTTGCCTCAAACGCCGATCAGCCCAGATGCGCCAGCACGGCCAGCAGCAGCAGGGCCATGATGTTGGTGATCTTGATCATCGGGTTGACGGCCGGGCCGGCCGTGTCCTTGTAGGGATCGCCGACGGTGTCGCCGGTGACCGAGGCCTTGTGCGCGTCCGACCCCTTGTGGTGGGTGACGCCCTGGCTGTCGGTGAAACCGTCCTCGAACGACTTCTTGGCGTTGTCCCAAGCGCCACCGCCGGCGGTCATCGAGATGGCGACGAACAGGCCGGTGACGATCACGCCCATCAGCATGGCGCCGAGCGCCGAGAAGCCCGCCGCCGGCCCCGCGATCCAGTAGATGGCGAAGAAGACGACGATGGGCGACAGCACCGGCAGCAGCGAGGGGATGATCATCTCGCGGATGGCGGCGCGGGTCAGCATGTCGACGGCCCGCGCATAATCGGGCCTCGAGGTGCCGGCCATGATCCCTGGATCGGCCTTGAACTGGCGGCGTACCTCGACCACAACCGCCTGCGCCGCGCGCCCCACGGCCGTCATCGACATGCCGCCGAACAGGAACGGCAGTAGCCCGCCGAACAGCAGGCCGACGACGACGTAAGGGTCGGCCAGCGAGAAGCTGAGCGATCCGAGCCCGGCGAAGAACGAACCTTCCTCGGCATTGGCGGTGAAGTAGATCAGGTCCTGGGTATAGGCTGCGAACAGCACCAGCGCGCCGAGGCCGGCCGAGCCGATGGCATAGCCCTTGGTGACCGCCTTGGTGGTGTTGCCCACGGCGTCGAGCGCGTCGGTGTTGCGACGCACCTCTTCCGGAAGGCCGCTCATCTCGGCGATGCCGCCGGCATTGTCGGTGACCGGGCCGAAGGCGTCGAGCGCGACGATCATGCCGGCCAGCGCCAGCATGGTGGCGACGGCCACCGCGATGCCGAACAGGCCCGCAAGGTTGGAGGTGACGATGATGCCGACGATGATGACCAAGGCCGGGAGCGCCGTCGATTCGAGCGACACCGCAAGGCCCTGGATGACGTTGGTGCCGTGCCCGGTCACCGAGGCCTCGGCGATGGAGTTCACCGGACGCCGGCCGGTGCCGGTATAATATTCGGTGATCCAGATGATCAGACCGGTGATGACGAGGCCGGCGACGCCGCACCAGAACAGCTCCATCGGCGTGAACGGATCGGCTTCGGTGCCGAGATTGACCCCGAGATCGCCGAACACCATCCACAGGACGGGCAACAGCACGACGAGAGACAGCACGCCGGTGGCCAAGACGCCCTTGTAGAGCGCCCCCATGATGTTGGTCGATCCACCGGTGAGCTTGACGAAATAGGTGCCGGCGATCGAGGTGAGCACGCACGCGCCGCCGATGGCGAGCGGCAGCACCATGCCGGCGAAGCGGTAAGCCTCCGGCAGGATGATGGCCGCCAGCACCATGGTGGCGACGATGGTGACGACATAGGTCTCGAACAAATCCGCGGCCATGCCGGCGCAGTCGCCGACATTGTCGCCGACATTGTCGGCGATGGTGGCGGGATTGCGCGGATCGTCCTCGGGAATGCCGGCCTCGACCTTGCCCACCATGTCGCCGCCGACATCCGCGCCCTTGGTGAAGATGCCGCCCCCGAGACGCGCGAAGATCGAGATAAGCGAAGCGCCGAAGGACAGGGCCACCAGCGAGTCGATGACCGTGCGGCTGGTCGGCGCGAAGCCCATGGCGGTCAGGACAATGAAGTAGAGGACCACCCCGAGCAGGCCGAGCCCGGCCACCAGCATGCCGGTGACGGCGCCCGACTTGAAGGCGAGATCGAGCCCGGCGGCGAGCGAGCCCTGCGCCGCCTGGGCGACGCGAACATTGGCGC
>JAEWHZ010000165.1 GCA_023387585.1 Pseudomonadota bacterium | reverse complement strand
ATCGGGCAGCTCGGAACGCTCCCATGATTGCCGGTCAAGCGGGCAGTTCGCTTGTGCATGGTGCGGTGCAGGTGGAGAGGGCATATCTCCAGGCCCTGCGAGTGGGTTCAGGGCGGCGCGATAGCCCCCTGATCGGGTTCAGCGCCGATACGCTGGCGGCATCCAATCGGCGCACGGTTGGTCAGGTGTCCAGAGGGCTGGAACGCTCTTTGGCCGCCTCCAAAGGGCACACTTGAGGATTTGTTCGAACTCGCTTTCGGATTCCTCGCAAACCCCTCAAAACTCTGGGCTTCTGGGAGATTGGAGTGCCAAAAACTGGTGCTCAAGCTGGCCTTTACCGACCATCTCGAATACTGCCCTGAAAACGGCTTTCGAACCCCAAAAAAGTCCTTACCGTTCAATACGTTAGGAGGCGATATGATGCTTGAAAATAAAATGGCGGAGAGGATGGGATTCGAACCCACGATACCCTTTTGAGGTATACTCCCTTAGCAGGGGAGCGCCTTCGGCCACTCGGCCACCTCTCCGTCGAGCCGCAGATAAAGGGTTTCGGCGCGGGCTGGCAAGCCCTTGTTGCTCGGCTTCGCCACTATCGGCGCGCAAGGGCCGGTTTGCGGTGCGAAACGGATGGGCAGGATATCTAAACCGGCCGTGAGCGTGTAGTCTGAAGACGGGACTCAGGGAGGGTTTGCGTCATGGACATCACGTCTCTCATCGTACAGCTCATCGGCGGCGCGGCTGGCGGCGCCGGCGCCGGCAAGGCGCTCAAGGACGCCGACATGGGCAACGTCGTCAACGCCGTGGTCGGCGCCATCGGCGGGCTCGGCGGCGGCAGCCTCGTCGGCTCGCTGCTCGGCGGCGCGGCAGGCGATGCCGCGGGCGGTGCCGATATCGGCGCGCTTGTCGGCCAGCTGGTCGGCGGCGGCGCCGGCGGCGCCGTCCTCCAGATCGTGGTCGGGCTGATCAAGAACAAGCTGCTGGCACGCTGAGCGATCAGAGCGTTTCCAGCAAAAGTGGCAGCCGCTTTTGCTGGAAACGCGCCAGGTCTTTGCTTTTTCCGGAAACGGTCTAAAAGCCGGAACCTTCGTTGGGACCGGGATTTTGCAGCAGATGAGCCAGCCCACCGCATTCGTCGGCGCGCGTGTTTTTGACGGGCATCGCTGGCATGATGGGGCCGCCCTGATCGAGGAGGACGGGCGGGTGGCGGGCATCGTGCCCTCTGCCGGACTGCCGGACGGCATCGCGCGTGTCGCGCTCGATGGCGGCATGCTGGTGCCCGGCTTCGTCGACCTTCAGGTCAATGGCGGCGGCGGGGTGCTGTTCAACAACGACATCTCGGTGGATGCCATAAGCACCATCTGCGCTGCCCATGCCGCCTATGGCACCACGGCGCTGCTGGCCACGCTGATCACCGACATCCCCGAAGCGACCGATCGCGCCATCGCCGCCGGCCGCACCGCCCGGGGCAGGGTGCCGGGCTATCTCGGCCTCCATCTCGAAGGGCCGCATCTCTCGCTCGCCCGCAAGGGCACCCATGCGCCGGATTTGATCCGTCCCATGGAGGCGGCCGATCTCGACCGCATCGTCGCGGCGGTCCCCGACATCGCCAATCTGCTGGTGACCGTGGCGCCCGAATCGGTCACCCGCGAGCAGGTGGTCGCCCTGGTCCGGGCCGGCATCCGTGTCAGCCTCGGCCACACCGATGCGAGCTACGAAACCGCCATGGCCTATTTCGATTCCGGCGCCACCATGGCCACGCATCTGTTCAATGCCATGAGCCAGTTCGGCAGCCGCGAGCCGGGCGTGGTCGGCGCCGTGATCGATTCGCCCGATATCTATGCCGGCCTGATCGCCGACGGCATCCATGTCCACCCCGCCGCGATCCGCATGGCGCTGTGCCGCAGGGGCGGCTCCGGCCGCATTTTCCTCGTCACCGATTCCATGTCGCAGACCGGAACCGACCTCGCCGAATTTTCCCTCAACGGCCGCACCGTCCATCGCGCCGGCGGCGCCCTGCGGCTGGCCGACGGCACGCTGGCCGGCGCCGATCTCGACATGATCGACGCCGTCTGGTTCGCCGCCCGCGATGGCGGGGTCGGTCTCGATGAGGCGCTCAGGATGGCCTCGCTCCATCCCGCCCGCGCCATGGGGCTTGACGCCGAATATGGCCATCTCGGCGTTGGAAGCCGTTCAGACTTCGTTCATATCGGCCCCGACGACGGGGTCGCCGGGACCTGGATCGGCGGAAAGCCCGTCTATCCGCGCCCGATATAAGGCATGTTCGTCGCCATGATGGTCATGAACTGCACGTTCGCCTCGAGCGGCAGCCCGGCCATGTAGACGACGGCATCGACCACATGGCGCACGTCGAAGCGCGGCTCCACCGCCATCTCGCCGCTCGCCTGCATGATCCCGCTGGTCATCTTCATGGTCATGTCGGTCGCGACATTGCCGATATCTATCTGCGAGCACGCGATATTATAGGCGCGCCCATCCAGCGAGATCGACTTGGTCAGCCCGGCGATCCCGTGCTTGGTCGCCGCATAGTGGGCAGCGCCCGGGCGCGGGACATAGGCCGAGACCGAGCCGTTGTTGATGATGCGGCCGCCCTGCGGCGTCTGGCGCTGCATGGCCCGATAGGCCGCATGCGCCAGGTTGAAGGCACCGTTGAGATTGACCTCCACCATCTGGCGCCAATCCGCTGGATCGAGCTCGCCGAACGGGGTCGTCGGCATGGAGATGCCGGCATTGTTGAACACCACATCGATCCGCCCGACCGATTCCACCCAGGCCGCGACGGCCGAATAATCGGTGACGTCAACCGTTTGCACGCTGATCCGCGGATTCTCCGCAGCCAGCTTGTCCAGCGCCTCGCGCCGGCGCGCGCCCACATGGACATCATATCCCGCCTCCGCGAGCCCCAGGCTCACCGCCCTTCCTATCCCCGAGCTTCCCCCGCTGACGAGCGCGACCGGCATGATGTTCTCCTTGTTTTGAAACCGTTGCTGTGCCGGCCATCATGCCGGCTTAACCTCCGCTTTACCCGGGTTAACGGGTGGTTTCCAGAACTGTGGCGAACCTGCAACAACACTTCCCCAACCATGCCGCAGATGTGGCGAAACCGGGATTGTCCGATTGCCTCGGCACCAACCATGCGTAGAGTGACCAGTGCGAATCCATGCATGGGATCGTTTGTCGGTCGCAGCGCGACGGCAACACACTGCACCACAAAAAGTGTGGTCGCGTTTCGACAAACCGCTGGGTAACCGGCACCAAGAACGACTGACTTTGGAGGTCATTAATGAAACTCAAGAGCCTTATCCTCGGTTCTGTCGCTGCTGCCGGTCTGTCGACTGCCAGCTTCGCTGCCGACCCGGCTTTCGGCGTGCTGACGTCGCTCGACGTCTGCGACGCTCTCGGCCTGTCCGGCCTGACGATCTCGTCCGACACCAACTGCCTGCAGATTTCGGGCGCCGTCGACTATCGCCTGCGCTACGGCAACTTCCGCAACAACGCCAACGTCGGCAACACCTATGACGGCGCTGTCGATCCGTTCGTCGACGACACCTTCCCCGGCACCGATTTCGGCACCGACTGGGATAGCCGCGCCCGTGCTTGGGTGCGTCTCGTCGCCACCGCCGATTCCGACTTCGGTCCTGCGGCCGCTGTGGTCCGTATTCGTCAGGTCGACGAATGGCGCGTCCGTAACGAGGGTTACGGCACTGCTGGCGGGCTTCCGGTTGGCGATTATGGTGGCGACCATACCAACGGCGCCGTGATCGACGAGGCTTATGTCTCGATCGGCGATTCGACCGTCATCATGGCCGGTCTCAAGCAGCGCCAGGCAGCCGGCTCGATCGCCAATATCGGCGACGACTCGCCCTACAGCTTCCTGTTCATGAGCGACAAGATCGATGGCGGCGGTGTCCTGATCGATGCCGACGACAACCGTCTCGGCGGCGTGTCGATCCAGATCGTTTCCGATCTCGGCAATGGCGTCAGCGCCGGTATCGGCCTTGAGAACATCGGCAACATTGCTGGTGCTGGGTCCGTTGGTGGCCCTGCTAACCCGGTTAATGACTGGTCGAGCCTCGAGACGCAGCGTGCTGCTGCGAACCTGGCCGGCACTCTGGTCGGTGTCCTGCAGTATGCCGGCGACGGCGTGACCGCGCACATCACCGGTCTCGGCTACGGCGTCCTGGACGGCAACATCGACTCGTTCGCCATCCATGCCGGCGCCACTGGCACCTTCGACATCTTCCGCGTCCGCGGTGCTCTTGGCTACGACAGCGACTTCAAGAACTCCGCTTCTGCTGTTCAGGGCATCATCACCGGTCTCGCTTCTGTCGAGGCGGGTTTCGACATGTTCCGGCTCGCGCTGTCGGGTGAGTTCGCTCACTTCAACAACACCGCTCGCGGTGGCAGCGGCGTCAACGAAACCGACTTCGGTATCGGTGGCCGCATCACGGCCGACGTGACCGAAGGCGTGGCGATCAACTTCGACGCCTCTTGGTTCCGTGACGGCTTCAACGCTCGTACCGGCGGTTCGACCGACACCCTGCGCCTGCAGGCCGAGATCGCGGCTGACGTGACCGAGACCATCCGCCTGACCGCTGCTGTCGGTGGTTACTTCGGTAGCGGCGTGTTCGCGGCTGACTCGCAGCCGGGTCGTGCGAACAACTTCCTCGATATCGACAACCTGTACTACGGCCGTGCCGGCCTCGCCTGGAACCCGGGCGGTGGCTTCGCTTCGAGCGCCAACCTCGAGGTCAACTCGGAAGGCGGCTGGCGCACCGAGTTCAACGCTTCGAAGTCCTT
>JAEWHZ010000070.1 GCA_023387585.1 Pseudomonadota bacterium | reverse complement strand
GTCGATCAGATTCATCGGCGGCGAGCCGATGAAGCCGGCGACGAACAGCGAGGCCGGGCGCTCATAGAGCTCGATCGGCCGGCCCTGCTGCTCGATGCGGCCGGCATTCATCACCACCAGCCGGTCGGCCAGCGTCATCGCCTCGAGCTGGTCGTGCGTCACATAGACCGACGTGGTCTTGAACCGGCGCTGCAAGCGCTTGATCTCGATGCGCATCTGCCCGCGCAATTTGGCGTCGAGATTGGACAGCGGCTCGTCGAACAAGAACGCCTTGGGCTGGCGCACGATGGCGCGGCCCATGGCGACGCGCTGGCGCTGGCCGCCCGAAAGCTGGCGCGGCTTGCGCTCGAGGAACGGCTCGATCTCCAGCACCCGCGCCGCCTCGGTCACGCGCCGGTCGATCTCGTCGCGCGGCGTGCGGCGGTTCTTCAGCCCATATTCGAGGTTCTGGCGCACCGACATATGCGGATAGAGCGCGTAGTTCTGGAACACCATGGCGATGTCGCGCTCGGCCGGCTCCATGCGGTTCACCACCTGCCCGCCGATCGAGATCGTGCCGTCGGTGATGGTCTCGAGCCCGGCGATCATGCGCAAAAGCGTCGACTTCCCGCACCCGGACGGCCCGACCAGCACCACCAGCTCCCCGTCGCCGATCTCGAGGTCGAGCCCGTGAATGGCGGTGACATTGCCCTGGTAGACCTTGCGGACCGAGGCGATTTCGATGCTGGACATCGCGGTTATTTCTCCGTTTCGACCAGGCCCTTGACGAACAGGCGCTGCATGAACACCACGACCAGCACCGGCGGCAGCATGGCGAGCACCACGGCGGCCATCACCAATTGCCATTGCGGCTCGGTGTCGGCGCGTGCCGCCATGCGCTTGATGCCCATGACGATGGTATAATAGCGGCTGTCGGTGGTGATGAGCAGCGGCCACAGATACTGCACCCAGCCATAGATGAACAGGATCACCGACAGGGCGGCGATATTGGTGCGCGACAGGGGCAGCAGGATATCGCGGAAGAACTTCATCGCACCCGCCCCGTCGACCCGCGCCGCCTCCATCAATTCGTCCGGCACGGTCAGGAAGAACTGGCGGAACAGGAAGGTGGCGGTGGCCGAGGCGATCAGCGGCAGCGTCAGCCCGAGATAGGAGTTGAGCAGCCCCAGATTGGAGACCACGGCGAAGGTCGGGATGATGCGCACCTCGACCGGCAGCATCAGGGTGATGAAGATCAGCCAGAAGGCGAGGGTGCGGAAGGGGAAGCGGAAATAGACGATGGCGAAGGCCGAGGTGATCGAGATGACGATCTTGCCCACGGTGATGATGATCGCCATCCAGGTCGAGTTGACCAGCATCAGCCACAGCGGCGGCGCGCCGGAGGTCGACATGCCGGTGGTCAGCATCTCCCAGTAATTGGCGAGCCCATGCGTGCCCGGCGTCAGCGGGATGACGCCACGCAGGAAGGAGTTGGGCGGCTGGGTCGAGGCGATCAGCGCCACATAGACCGGAAAGGCGACGATGACGACGCCGAGGATCAGCACGATATGGGTGAGGATGTTCAGCCAGGGGCGGTTCTCGACCATCGCTCAGTACTCCACCCGCCGCTCGACATAGCGGAACTGCACGAACACCAGCATCAGGACGATCGCCATCAGCACCACGGACTGGGCGGCGGACGAGCCGATATTGAGCCCCAGGAAGCCGTCGGCATAGACCTTGTAGACCAGGATGTTGGTGGCCTGGCTCGGCCCGCCCGACGTGGTGCCGTCGATGATGCCGAAAGTGTCGAACATCGCATAGTTGATGTTGATGATCAGCAGGAAGAAGGTCGTCGGCGAGATCAGCGGAAAGACGATGGTGAAGAAGCGCTTGAACGGGCCGGCCCCGTCGATGGCGGCGGCCTCGTTGAGCGAATTGGGGATCGACTGCAGCCCGGCGAGGAAGAACAGGAAGTTGTAGGACACCTGCTTCCAGGCGGCGGCGATGATGATCAGGATCATGGCGTCGGTGCCGTCGACGCGATGGTTCCAGTTGATCCCGAACTGGCGCAGCACATAGGGCAGGATGCCGATCGAGGGATTGAAGATGAACCACCACAATATGCCCGCCACCACCGGCGCGACGGCATAGGGCCAGACCAGCAGCGTCGTGTAGAGCCGCTGGGTGCGGATCAGGCGGTTGACCGCGACGGCCAGCAGCAGCGACAGCGACATGGACAACACGGTGACGCTGACCGCGAACACCAGGGTGACCTGGAAGGAATTGAGATAATTGGGGTCGGCGAACAGGCGCTGGTAGTTCTGGAACCACACGAAGGTGGTGCGCATGCCGAACGGGTCCTCGCGCTCGAAGCTCGACCTTATCGCCTGGCCGGCCGGCCAGAGGAAGAAGACGGCGGTGATGACGAGTTGGGGGGCGAGCAGGAGGTAGGGCAGGAACGTGTTGGGAAAGATCGTGCGCTTGGTCTGCATCAATGGCTCCTGCAGGAGCGGCCGGGAGCGTCGAAGGCCCCCGGCCGCAAGAGTGTGCGGCTAAGCGATCAGCTGTTGGCGGCCTCGAACTCGCGCAGCAGATCGTTGCCGCGCTGCACCAGCGAATCGAGCGCCTGCTGGCCGGTCTTGGCGCCGGACAGCACCTGCTCGAACTCCTCGTCGATCAGGGCACGGATCTGGGTGTAGGAGCCGAAGCGGATGCCCTTGGTGTTCTCGTTGGGCTCGACGCGCGTCAACTGGTTGATCGACACGTCCGAACCCGGATTGGCTTCGTAATAGCCCTGCTCCTGGCCGAGCTCGAAGGCGGCATAGGTGATCGGCAGATAGCCGGTCGCCTGGTGCCACTCCGCCTGCACCTCGGGCGAGCTGAGATATTCGAAGAAGGCGGCGACGCCGGCATATTCCTCGGTGGGGCGGCCCTGCAGCACCCACAGCGTGGCGCCGCCGATGATCGAGTTCATCGGGCTTTCGATGATGTCGTCATAATAGGGGAGCGGGGCGAAGCCGACGTCGAAATCGGCATTGGCGACCACCGCGGCGCGGCCGGCCGAGGAGTTCATGAAGAAAGCGCATTCGCCCGACAGGAAGGCGGGCTGGGCGTCCGGGCCGCCTTCGGGACCGCCATAGCGGAACAGGCCTTCGTCCTGCCAGCGCTTGAAGTTGTCCCAGTGGCGCGCCAGGTGCTCGTTGTTCATGGTGAACTCGGTGCCGAGCCCGCCAAAGCCGTTCTCGAGGGTGGCGTATTGCAGATCGTGCAGCGCCGAGAAGTTCTCGGTGTGGATCCAGGAGATCCAGGCCGTGGTGAACGCGCAGTCGGCGGCGCCGGAATCGACGATCTGGTTGAAGGCCGCTTCCATCTCGCCCCAGGTGGCCGGCGGGGTCTCGGGATCGAGCCCGGCCGCCTCGAAGATCTCCTTGTTGTAGTACATGATCGGCGTCGAGGAGTTGAAGGGCAGCGACAGGATGTTGCCCGACGTGTCGGTATAATAGCCGACGACCGTGGCCAGGTAATCGGCCGGATCGAACTCTTTGCCGTTGTCGGCCATCAACTGATAGACCGGATAGACGGCACCTTCGGCCGCCATCATGGTGCCGGTGCCGACTTCGTAGACCTGGACGATAGCCGGCTGCTCGTTGGCGCGGAAGGCGGCGATGGCGGCGGTGAGGGTCTCGCCATAGGTGCCGCGATAGACCGGCGTGACGGCGAAGTCGCTTTGCGAGGCGTTGAAGTCGGTGGCAATGGCTTCGA
>JAEWHZ010000333.1 GCA_023387585.1 Pseudomonadota bacterium | reverse complement strand
GCCATGCATGGGCCGATCGTGGAGTGCATGAGGGACCGACACAATGGCATCCGGTACTGTTAAGTGGTTCAACGGCCAGAAGGGCTACGGCTTCATCCAGCCCGACGAAGGCGGGGCGGACGTGTTCGTACACATCACCGCCGTCCAGCGCTCGGGCCTGGCGGGCCTCGATGAGGGCCAGAAGATCTCCTACGAGATCGTGCAGGACAAGCGCACCGGCAAGGACACCGCCGACCAACTGACCGTCGTCTAGAGCCTGAAGCGCAGGTTCCGGTGGCATCGGAACCTGCGGCGAAAGAGAGACGAAAAGTCGCAGCAAGGCGCGCGCGGCGCCGGCCTTCGGGCCGGTGCCGCCGTTTTGCGCCGGGGCCTTTATTCGGGCGGGGGACGTATTGACCTCTGCCCCGGCCATATGCACATTCAACGTGTTTCCAGGAAGCGCAAGCGTGCCGTCTCGGTCAGCCGAGCATATAGGCGCGCCATGCATTCCACAGGCGCCCGGAGCGCCGAAGCAGCGGGCGACCTGCGGGCCGCCCCTTTGTTTATGGAGGTCCAGAAGATGGACAAGATTCCAGTGACCCCCGCCGGGCACAAGGCCCTGAGCGAGGAATACGCGCACCGCACCAGCGTCGAGCGCAAGCGCATCATCGAGGCGATCCAGGAAGCGCGCGCCCATGGCGACCTGTCCGAGAACGCCGAATATGCGGCGGCCAAGGAAGCGCAGAGCCTGAACGAAGGCCGCATCCAGGAACTGGAGGCCGTGCTGGCGCTCGCCGACGTCATCGACGTGTCGAAGCTGTCGGGCTCCTCGGTCAAGTTCGGCGCCACCGTCACCTTCCTCGACGAGGACACCGAGGAGGAGAAGACCTATCAGGTGGTCGGCGACCCGGAAGCGGACGCCTCGGCCGGCCGCGTCTCCATCTCCTCGCCCATCGCGCGCGCAATGATCGGCAAGGAGGAAGGCGACAGCTTCGAGGTCGCGGCCCCCGGCGGCTCGCGGTCCTACGAAATCGTCAAGGTCCAGTACATCTAATCTGTGAGTTGGCGGACGTGCGCCGTCCCTGCGACGCGCACGCGCTTGCTCCAGCGCCAACCGCACCCTATCTTTCGCCAGCGCGCGCAAGCCGCCAGTGAAGGACAATGGGTATGCATGCCAAGGTCGTCATCATCGGTTCCGGCCCGGCCGGTTACTCGGCTGCCATCTACGCCGCCCGGGCCATGCTCGAGCCGGTGATGATCCAGGGGATGGAACCGGGCGGCCAGCTGACCATCACCACCGATGTGGAGAACTATCCCGGCTTTGCCGACGTCATCCAGGGCCCCTGGCTGATGGAGCAGATGAAGGCGCAGGCCGAGCATGTCGGCACGCGCTTCGTCAGCGATGTCATCGTCGAGGTCGATTTCGACCGGCGGCCCTTCGTGCTGACCGGCGACAGCGGCACGAGCTACACCGCCGACAGCGTCATCATCGCCACCGGCGCGCAGGCGAAATGGCTCGGCCTGCCCTCCGAGCAGCATTTCCAGGGTTTTGGCGTCTCGGCCTGCGCCACCTGCGACGGCTTCTTCTATCGCGGCAAGAACGTGCTGGTGGTGGGCGGCGGCAACACCGCCGTCGAGGAAGCGCTGTTCCTGACCAATTTCGCCGAGAAGGTGACCGTGGTGCACCGGCGCGACGAGTTCCGCGCCGAGCGCATCCTGCAGGACAGGCTGTTCCGCAACCCCAAGATCGAGGTGATCTGGAACACCGAGGTCGCCGACATCAAGGGCGCCGACATGCCGCGCTCGGTGCAATCGGCCGTGCTGCGCAACCGCATCACCGGCGAGGTCACCGAGATGCAGGTCGACGGCGTGTTCGTCGCCATCGGCCACGCCCCGGCGACGGCGATCTTTGCCGGCAAGCTCGACATGAAGCCGGGCGGCTATCTGTCCGTGCGGCCGGGCACCACCGAAACCAACATTCCCGGCGTGTTCGCCGCCGGCGACGTGACCGACGATGTCTACCGCCAGGCGGTCACCGCCGCCGGCATGGGTTGCATGGCCGCGCTCGACGCCGAGCGCTATCTCGCCGCCAACCAAATGGCTGAGGCGGCGGAGTAACGGGGCAGCAGCGCCTCTTGGGAGGAAGGCGCGCATGCAGGCGACAAATGGGGGGATTGTTCTCGTCGCGCTTAGCTGCGACAAAACAAGGCACTAGAGCGTTTCCGGCAAAAGTGGCAGCACCTTTGCGGTTCGGAAGGCAAAAGAACAAGGGCCGCTCCACGTCTCGCGAGGGAGACGGCCCAACGACGGTTTCGTGCAGGCAGCCCTGCCCGACACCGCCTTCGGCAGGGCAAACATTCTGCCATATCAGCGTCATGGATCGCCCCGAGTTTGCGGCGGGACGATTCGAACCCGAGGGAGGCCGGCCCGTATGCTTGACTGGGACAAGCTGCGCATATTCCACAATGCCGCGGAGTCCGGCAGCTTTACCCATGCGGCGGAAAAGCTGGGCATGAGCCAGTCGGCCGTGAGCCGGCAGATTTCCGCGCTCGAGGACGATCTGGGGTTCAAGCTGTTCATCCGCCATGCGCGCGGCCTGGTGCTGACCGAGGTGGGCGAGCAGCTGTTCCGCACCGCGCACCGCATGGCCTGGGAATTGCAGCAGGTCGAGACGCAGATGTCGGAGAGCCAGGACGTGCCCTCCGGCCCGCTGATCGTCACCACCACCGTCGGCATCGGCTCGACCTGGCTGAGCTCGCGGCTCGACGAGTTCCTGAAACTCTATCCGCTGATCCAGCTCGAGATCCGGCTCAACGATTCCGAGCTCGACCTGGCCATGCGCGAGGCCGACGTGGCGATAAGGCTGCACCGGCCGAGCCAGTCCGAGATGATCCAGCGCCGGCTGTTCACCGTGCACAATCATTTCTACGCCTCGAGCGCCTATCTGGCCGAGCATGGCACGCCCGAATCGGTGGAGGATCTCGATTCTCACCGCATCGTCTCCTTCGGCGAGCCGGTGCCTTCCTATCTCGGCGACATCAATTTCCTCGAACGCCTCGGCCGGCCCGACAACTCGCCGCGCCGGGCCGCGCTGCGCGTCAACGCCATCTACGGCATGATGCAGGCCTGCCGCGCCGGCATCGGCATCGCCATGCTGCCCGAATACGTCACCGAGGAAGAGGACGGGCTGGTCAAGGTGCTGGCCGAGATCGAGATGCCGAAATACGAGGCCTTTTTCGTCTATCCCCCGGCTTTGAAGAACTCCAAGCGCGTCGGCGTCTTCCGCGATTTCCTGGTCGCCAAGGCGCGCGAGTGGAGCTTTTAGAGCGTTTCACCGGCCATTCCCGCCCCGGATCAAGCTGGCGGGAACCTATTTTTACTCGATGCCATAAAAATCGTTCGCGGTTTCGAGCCTACACGGACGATCTGGAACAGGGCAGGCATGCAGCCGCTGCGCGCCTGAAATGTTGGCGCCAGCCTTGCGACCGGCCGGGGCAGCACCTACCTGAGCGCCAGACTCAGGCGGCGCTCCTCCTCCTCCCTCGCGCCGCCGCGGTCTCTCCCCGCAGGGCTGCGAAGCCTTGCATCAGGCCTCGCTCGCCCCCCGAGCGAGGCCTTGTTCTTATCGCTTCCCGACGATGATGGGTGCGCGCAATGCATGGCTGACATGTAGCCAGCCGCATTGCTCGCGAAACCAAATCGCCCCATATTCGTTCGTGTCGCTGAGAGGTACTCCAATCCTCCTCCCTGGATTACCGGCTCGCGACAACCGGATGTCGATCGTCTCCTCCTCCCTCGATCGGTGTCCAACCCGGACAGGTGCAATCCTCCTCCCTGCACATGTCCGCTACTTCGATTTGGCTTCGGCCCTATCATTGGCTCCAGCTTCGGCTGGAGCTTTTTTTTGCCCTTTCGCCGCCCCCGGCCCGGTTCGGGCCAGCTCCCGCCTTTTGCATGGCTGGCATGTGCGGCCACCCATTGCTGACCGTTTGGTCAAACCCTATATGACGAGCGTCGGCAGCGCGAACGATCCGAAACCTCCTCCCTTCGGTTCCTACGCCACCGGCTGGATCGAC